>CAXGRW010000241.1:0-7758 GCA_964012125.1 uncultured Rhodopirellula sp. | reverse complement strand
CATGGCTGTTGTTGATCCCTCAAACGCCGTTCTCGGTTCATTTGTTCCCGCGCCTAACGCTGCCCTGCCGGATGCAGGCGGGACCGTGGTACCCGTTGTCAATGAAGAGGCTGAGGAAATTCAGCCCCAGGAGACCAGTGACACTGAGGATGCCACCGACGACAACGAGGACGATGGTGGATTCACGGACGACGACGAAGGCAATCCAGATACTGGTTTTCAAGATGATCTCGATGACGACGATGATCTCGATGAATTCGACGATATCGATGAGGATGATTTCGACGATAACTTCGATGATGATTTCGAAGAGGAAGACGAAGACGATTATGAGATCGAAATCGACGACGAAATCAGCACCGAATTCGGGCTCGGAAGTAACGCAAATAAAGAGCCGGAAATCGTCGATGGACTCAAAGAATTTGATGACTTCGATAACGCTGACTGAACGGTGAACCCGGTTTCCACGACGGTCGGGTTGAGTTGGTTGAGTCTTGTCCCGTTGTGCTTCAGGATTTTTCGATGCAGTCTCTCAGGTTTCGGTTTGTCTTTACTCGGTTTGTTCACAGCAGTTCACGACGCAGGCTAAGACGCTCATTGAGCGGGCGTACATTCGCTTTGCTCGGACCTTGCACGGACCCGGCGATGAAACGCATGGGCATGGCGTTATCGCTCGCGATCCTCTGGCTCTTTTGCCAAGCTGGTTCTGCGGTCGCTGTTGACGATTCGTCTGGTGCCGTCAGCAGTGCAAAGGGGCATCCGAATGTGTTGTTGATTTGCGTTGATGATTTGCGACCCGAATTAGCTTGCTACGGCAAGAGCTACATCGCTTCCCCTAATATTGATCGCTTGGCATCTCAAGGCAGAATCTTTGGAAGGCATTATGTTCAAGCTCCGACCTGTGGTGCATCTCGCTACACCCTGCTGACGGGACAATACGGCCCCAGCGACAACGGGGCTCTTTTTCAGCGGGCCAAGCGACTGAGCGCTGAAGTAGCGGACATTCCGCCCACCATGCCCAGTTGGTTTCAGTCACATGGCTATACCACTGTGTCTGTTGGAAAGGTTTCACATCATCCTGGCGGACGTGGTGGAAATGACTGGGATGACGATGGAACTTTGGAAATGCCCAATTCTTGGGATCGACACCTGTTACCTGCCGGGGCGTGGCAGCACCCCCGTGGTTCAATGCACGGCTTGGCAAACGGTGAGATTCGAAAGAACGCAAAAGAGATGGACGTTTTTCAGTCCGTCGAAGGCGCGGATGAAATTTACCCTGACGGGCTGATCGTCGATGAATCTTTGAACCAGATGAATCTGTTGGCTGCTGATTCCGCTAAGCCGTTTTTCCTTGCGGTTGGAATCATTCGACCACACTTGCCGTTTGGAGCACCCGCGAAATACATGGACGCATACAAAGACGCGGTGTTGCCCCCGATTCCGCACCCCGAAAAGCCTGCTGGTGTGACCACGTGGCACAAGTCGGGTGAGTTCATGAAGTACAACAGGTGGGGACGCAACCCGAATGCGGATGCAGACTTTGCCACGGAAATACGTCGTCACTATGCTGCCTGCGTGACCTACGCGGACGCCCTCGTCGGACGCTTGCTTAAGCGTTTGGATCGTCTGGGATTGAGAGATGACACCATCATTGTGCTGTGGGGAGACCATGGTTGGCATCTCGGCGAACATGCTATTTGGGGCAAGCACGCCCTATTCGAGGAATCACTGCGGTCACCTTTGATCATTCAGTACAAGGGTTTGAAAAATCCTGGGCAGCGGACCGACTCGATCGTGGAATCGCTGGACGTTTTTCCAACGCTTTGTGAATTGTCCGGTTTGCCCACACCCACAGAGGCTGCAGGTGTTTCGCTGAAGCCGTACATTGACGACGTTTCTGCGGAAGGACACCCTGCAATCTCGTACGCACGAAAAGGCAAGACAATTCGTACGGATCGTTATCGCTTGATTGTGCAGAGCAAAGGCAGCGTTGAGCTTTATGACCACAGCACAGAGCAGGCGGAAACAGAAAATGTTGCTGCGAAGAAACCAGGGGTTGTTGCTGAACTCAAACGATTGCTCGAGCAACGACGACCGTGATGCCATCGAGAGTACTTCAGGTCTCAGAAACGCTGCTCCGATTATTCGCTTGGATGGGGTGCAGCGACTGCAGGAAACGTGAATCATGGAGCGCGTAATAGCTAGCGGGATTCGCCTGAGTGAATCAGGGGAAGTTTCGGTCGATGGGCCAGCAGGTCGTGCTCTGTTCGATTTGGCGCTTGCCTTGGAGGATGCAACACCGCATCCTGTTGATGTTCAGCATGTGCTGGCGGCGATCGTGCTGGCAGAAAGAGATGCACTGATCGACGATTCAACGCGATTGACGCCTGACGACCCCTCGCTGCAGCGGATCATCTGCGATTATCTGCCGCTTGTGTTCCAGCAATATGACGATCAACTGGAAAGCTAACGCCGCTTCCCGTGCAGCCACGCGAGTTGAGGTGAGCTGACCTCAAGCGACGATTGCGAAGGTGTTTCGGCGTTCCCCGCAGGCCAGTTCGATTGCAGTTTCCAAGGGCATCGTCCTTAGGTCGTGTATTCAGAATTGAATTCGACGTAGCTGGTCGTGAGATCGCTGGACCAATATTCGACCGTTCCAGGGCCTTGCCCCACACGCAGGACGATTGGAACTTCAGGGCTCGCCCTCATTTTCGCGCTCAACGCAGGCTCGTCGAAAGGAACCGGTGCGCCATCACGATAGATCGTGGTGCCGCAGATCTGCAGACTTGTGTTTTCAGGTGAGATCTTAGCCTCTGCGTATCCCGCGGCTGAAACAATTCTGCCCCAGTTGGGATCAGAGCCAGTGACAGCCGTTTTTACCAGCGGACTGGCTGCGACAGTTCGTGCGATGGTTTCGGCAGCTGACTCATCCGCGGCGCCTTCGATGCGAATCGCCATCACATGACGTGCTCCTTCGCCGTCAGCGACCAGTTGCTTCGCAAGTTTGACGGCCAACTTTGTGAGTTCTTGTTGAAATATTTGCAGCTCGTTTGCGTTGAGTGGTGTGCCTTGTCCGCTGGACATTAGCAGCAGCGTATCGTTGGTGCTGGTGTGTCCATCGACACTCACTCGATTAAAGCTGGCTTTGGCTGCGTCGAGGAGTGATTGCTGTGCCATGTCGGCTGTCAGGGGCGCGTCGGTAAGCATGCAGGAAAGCATGGTGGCCATGTTGGGGGCAATCATCCCCGCACCCTTAGCCATTGCAGCCACCCGAAAATTCCGCTGCCCGACGTCGACTTGGGCCGTCACTGTTTTACGATTTTTGTCAGTTGTACGGATGGCTTCAGCCGAACGGAGGAATCCAGCAAGGGTGGGTTCTACTTGCTGGTGTGCGTCCTGAATCCCCTTGCGGACGCAATTCATTGGTAGATGTTGTCCGATGATTCCCGTGCTCATGACGAGTACATTTTCCGACTGGCAGCCCACTAACTCGGCAACGAGGTTGCACATTTCAGTTGCGTCCTGCATGCCTCGGTCGCCTGTGCACGCGTTGGCGTTACCACTGTTGGTAACGACTGCACGAATGGTTTCCGAAGGGGTTCTGTTGCGTGACAGAATTACCGGTGCTGCAACCACTTGATTTTGTGTGTAGACACCGGCAGCGACCACAGGTTGGTCCGAGACGATCAGTGACAGGTCGGGGTTTCCACTCGACTTGATCCCGCAGGTCACGCCGGCGAAGCGAAATCCTTGAGGCAGAGCATCTTGTGTGCAATCGTGCTGAGTCAAGTTGCAGCTATCTGACTTCTCACTTGGGGAGGCGTTTTCGGAGCCAGTCATGACGTTTTTGACTAATTTTGGGTAGGGAAGTGTGTCGGTTGGTCAGTCGCTGATCGGGCCGGTGACCGTTTTTCGGGGGACCAAGCCAGTCAGCACAGCAGGACTCCAGCGGCCAGTTAAAGGTTCGCGTCCGCTTGTGGCGATTTGACTTACCGGCATACTAGCGACGAACCGCGTTCCTTTCTGCGCCGACTGTTCCTTCAATGCCGAAACAAAATCAGATGAGCCAGTGCGATGAGCTTGCCGAAGCGGAGCAGCCAGAGACGGCGAGTATGAATGGAGCAGGGGCAAATATTGTTCAAATTGAAAGGTTAACCAAGCGTTACGGGGACTTTACCGCTCTCGATGAATGCCAGCTCACAGTGGCACGGGGCGAGGTTTTTGGTCTACTGGGGCCCAATGGGGCTGGCAAGACAACGCTGATTCGTTTGATGCTCGGCTTCCTGCAGCCGACCTCTGGTCGGTCGCTCGTGGACGGGTTCGATCCGCACGTTGATGGGGTGGGGCTTCGCGAGCGGGTCGCCTATTTGCCCGGAGACGCTAGGCTCCCTAGGCACATGCGGGGTGGGGGTGTCCTCAAATTCTTTGCTGAGATGCATCCAGCGGGTGATCTGGAACGGAGTCTGGAAGTAGCGGATCGGCTTGAATTGCAGACTCGTCGGCGAGTGGGTTTCATGTCGACCGGAATGCGACAGAAGCTGGCACTGTCGGTGGTGTTGGGGTTGGCCACCCCGCTGTTGATACTTGATGAGCCTACAGCGAACCTTGACCCCACCATCCGCGCCGCCGTTCTTGATTTGGTCCTTCGTGCCCGTGATGCTGGGCGAACCGTGATCTTCTCCTCGCATGTTCTCAGCGAGATCGAAGATACTTGTGACCGAGTGGCTTTTCTGAGACAGGGAAAATTGGCTCATGAATTGACCATGAAAGATTTGTTTCAGCGTCACCGGATTACTGCACGGCAACCTGCTGAAACGGTTCACGTGCCGGAGCAGTTCAACGGCAGTGTAACGCTGGAGGCGATACAGCAAGGTCGGTCCGAACATCTGCAAATTGATACAGCTGGTGACCTTGCACCTCTGCTCGCTTGGGTCGATTCCTTGAACCTGCAACAAATTCGGATTGAGCCGCTTGGGCTCAGGGCCGTCTATGATTCTGTGCACAGCGGAGGCATGCCTGGCCTAGGTAGTCGAGTGAGTTCCCAAAGCGTTTCGGTGGACCAACCAGCGAGGACGGGGCAATGATTAATCGGATCTTGGTTCGCAAATACATCGGTCAATCCTCGCTGCTGTTTTACTCGTGTGGGCTCGCGTTATTCATATTCGCGTGGGTGAGAGTATGGGTAGTCAGCCTTCTGGACATGGGGCAGTTCAAGACCATCCTCGAGCAGTTTCGTGAGTTTGAGAAGTTCGCGCCCATTGATTTCGACGCTCTATTTACATACCCGGGTCGCGTTGGGATGACGTATGATGAGCCGATTGTGATTCTTTGCGTAATCATATGGTGCGTCGCTCGTGGTAGTGATGTCGTGAGTGGTGAGTTGGGACGCGGCACTCTGGAAATGTTGTTGGCACAACCCATTAAACGCAGCACGCTGCTTTTTTCGCACGCAACTGTTTCGATAAGCGGTCTGCTGCTACTGGTCCTGCTCGTTTGGGCAGGGATTGGCATTGGTGTTTTTGCGACCTCTGTCAATGAAACCGTTGATCAACCGACGTTGCAAATCCCATTTTTCAACGTCGAGGTGCCGCTCACGATTGATTCTCCTGCCAAACAGGAGGTTCCGTTACGTGATCGAGTTGACGTAAGAACCTACGCGGCGTCCACATTCAATCTTTTTGCATTGGGTTTGTTCGTGCTGGGTCTCAGTACTATGCTGAGCTCGCTCGATCGCTACCGCTGGAGAACAGTCGGTGCTGTGGTTGGCGTATACGTGTTGCAGTTAGTGATGTACGGGCTTGGCAAAGCCGCGGCCTCACTAAGTTGGCTACTTTCACTCACGTTTTTTAGTTGTTATAAACCGCAGAAAATGACATCGCTCGTTTCAGAAGGTGGACTCACTGCCCCGTGGAGTTTCACTGAAATAATACCTGAGGGTGTGTTTCCTCCCATTGTCTATCCCCTGATTCTGATTGGTCTGGGTCTGTTGTTTTACTTTGTTGCATATAGGACTTTCCAAAACCGCGATTTGCCGGCGCCGTTGTAATTCCAGTAACAGTTCTTGTCTCACGAGAGCTTCAGTTTTTGCTGGGTGACGATCATTCGTGTGGTGCGTTTTTGGCTCAATGGTCGTGATTGAATCGTGAGACTTGCTTATCGCTGGCAACCGTTGGAAGCTGTGTTTCCCTCTGCATACTTCTTGCCCGAGTGCTCGGGTTCGCATTTTTAATGCTCCGGTTGGGGGCGGGGTGAGACTGTTAAGCCTTGAGGGTGGGGCTGATGTTGGCGTCGAAAGGTTTTCTAGTTAATGGAGTCCCGTAACCCCGTCAAATCAAAAGACTGTCGGGTTGGGTTTCTTTTTGAACTTTCTCTTGAGACCCATCGCGCTGGATATTGAATGAGTCTGTGTCATTGGAGGCTATCGCACAAACGAACAGTTTGGCTCGGTGATCGGTTGATTCAACTTTGCTGACAAGCAGAAGCATTGTTGTGTGAAGCTGGTCTTGGCATCAAAAAAGATGCCGCTGGTCGGTAGCGAGTGGGGCACTTGCAAGACTTTTTGTGAGCAGCTTTTGTTCTGTCACAAGTTTTACCCCTGGGGCGATTTTATGCGTTTCACAAATTTCAATTTCCCAATTTCAAAGTCCCATCAAGCATGCGTGGCTCCACGTCGACCTGTGCTAAGACCTGCACGAGGACGGTTCATGGTGTGGAGTCTTGAAAAAATGTGAGGTGCTCGCTGGTGGCTTGGAATACAACGCGACTTCTCCTGCACCGAATCTCGTTGCAGAGGGGCAGGTTGTTGCCGGATCGATTAAGAACGATTCGCCTGCCGCGGTACACTTGGAAGTTCGCCTGCCGCTTGACTAGGTGGCGCAGCAAGTTGGTCTCAGATTCAGTGAATTTGTAGACAAGAAAGTTGTCATCATTACTGCATTACTGCAGGAGAAATTAAGTCGCCCTGGTTTCTCGTCACTGAGGTCAACGGTTGTGTTCGGGAGGGTAGGCATGACATCTTCTTGCCTGCGTCGCTTGCCGGTTATAGCGTTTTACCGGTCGATATTCCCATGGTTGACGCTCAGGCGGCCAACTTGCAGCCTTTGAGATCGAGAGCGTTGGGGGGGCGGTGTCAGGGCCGTGGTTTTGCCACGTTCTGTCGTTTCAATCACAGACGCTTTTCAGAGTCGGATGAGGCCGATATTCATCAAGTGACGGTTGATTGGGGAGACGGACAAAGCGAGGTCCTTTGCACTTCTGACGTGAATCAAGTTTCAGATAGTTTCAACGCGGGTCGTGTCTATGCAACGCCCGGTCTTAATGATGTCGCCGTGACAGTGGCGCACGCAGAAGATAGTGACGCTGAAGATTGAAGAGTCGCCGTTGTCTCGCTATCAGATGGTGGCGTGGTCGAGGTCATGGCGGGGGAGGTGGTGAAGATCGAGTTGAGGTCAAGGAAGTTAAACACGGCAAGCTGTATGTTGCAGCACGCTTCGAGGAGTTTTGTAAGCAGCATCGTTCTTTCCAAGCAAGTGATGTTGATGGTTTGAGCGTGATTACTGGATCCAGTCGCGATCACATCCGCGTGCAGCCAAAGGTCAAAGTTGATGCTGTAAGAAGGTCGGTCGCTGGTGAATGAGTTCAGCAATGCCGCGATTTCACCGCAAAGCTAGTTGAAATTTTTCTTTGTTGCCCGTTTGTTTCGCTTCGATCGCAGGTATGTGGTCGGGTATGCATAAAACATGTTTCTTTGGCTGAGAT
>CAXGRW010000240.1:0-7764 GCA_964012125.1 uncultured Rhodopirellula sp. | reverse complement strand
TGTGGAAATGGCTACTGGACCCTTCCGATGGCACGGGACGTGGGTGAAGACGGCAAGGTCTATGCCGTCGACATCCAACGCGAAATGCTTCAAAAACTGCGGGAAAGGTCCAGCAAGTACAAGCTAAACAATATCGAACCTGTGCTCGGTAAAGTTGACGATCCGAATCTACCAGCCAACAAGGTGGACCTGGTTTTGATGGTGGACGTCTACCACGAGTTTTCTCACCCAGAATCGATGCTTTGGGGAATCCGTCGCTCCCTGAATTCCAAAGGTGTTGTGGCGTTACTTGAATACCGTGAAGAAGATCCACGCGTTCCCATCAAGCCGCTTCACAAAATGTCAAAACGCCAAATCATGAAGGAATACGGTGCAAACGGATTCAAATTGGTGCGGGAATACAACAAATTACCTTGGCAGCACTTGATGTTCTTTGCCAGAGACGACAGCCCGCTGAAAAAAATTGAACCGGTACCGGCACAACAGGTGCTCAAGGATCTGGAGTAGAATCTGGCCGTCACGGTTCCCGGAAGGGATCATTTGCAGATCAAAACTGGCCCCTACCACCCCCGTTGCGGTGGCTTCGGTTCCAAGTACAGGCACTGCACAGACTGCCGCTGATGCCGGCCAAACTTCAACTCGTCGCGTTACTGATCATTGCTTCACCACTTGCGGCACTTGGCATTGGTACGGAACAGTTGGTAGCACGAAACAGTTGGACCGACTGGCCAGTTCGGTCAGACCGAACAGCCAGGGCCGGCGGCTAGAAGAATCGCACACACGCACAGACAAATCGAGCGAAGGAATAACATGTCCATAAAAGTCCGTCTCAGCATCATGATGTTTCTCCAGTTTTTTGTCTGGGGATCTTGGTATGTAGCGATGTATGGCTTCATGAAAGAGGCGGGCATGACCGAACTCGGCAAAGGCGGTTCGTTTGACGCAGCCGCCTACACAGTCGCGCCGATCGCCGCGATCCTTGCCCCTTTGACTCTTGGCTTGATCTGCGATCGCTTGATGAACACAGAGCGTGTACTCGCGATACTGAACATTATAGGAGCAGGCCTGCTTTGGCTCGCTCCGACTTTAGCCAGCGCCGGCGCTCCTGACAGCTATTTGAGCCAGTTCACGCAACCCATGATTTTATGCCTGCTGGCCTACATGCTCTGCTTCATGCCGACACTAGGACTCACAGCAAGCCTATCCTTCAAGCATCTTTCCAACAGCGAGAAAGATTTCCCCGCTGTTCGTGTGCTCGGAACCATTGGCTGGATCGCTGGTAACTGGGTGATGTGGGGGTGCCGACTTTTCAATGGCGAAGGTGAAGTACTCAGCCAGGCGAAAACGCAACTTGACCAGGCTAAAGCTGCTGCTGATGGCAACGAAACCGCAATCAGTGCCGCACAACAGGCTTACGACGCAGTGGCAGGCACGATTCAATACTCGGACAACTCACCACACATTTTCCAGGCGGCCGCAATCGCATCGGCAATTCTGGGTGTGTATTGCCTGACACTTCCGAAAACAACGCCGCCTGCAAAAGGTGAGCCCATCTCGTTATCGAAGGTGTTCGGTGTCGATGCCTGGGCGTTGATGAAAGATAAATCCTTCTTCATTTTTGCAATAGCATCCTTCTTGGTGTGCATTCCACTGGCAGGTTACTACGCGAAAGGCTACGGGTTTGTCGATGCCATGGGTGTGCAACTCTTTGGTTCCACCACGGGAGCCATGAGTACTGGTCAGATGAGCGAAATTTTATTCATGTTGATCATGCCCGTGTGCTTTGCCCGCTTGGGCGTGAAAAAGATGTTGATTATCGGCATGCTGGCGTGGGCGGTTCGTTACGGGCTTTGGGGCTTTGCCTTCGGCCAAGAGGGTCCACTACTGACTATCCCCATCTTCATTGGCATCCTGCTGCACGGAATCTGCTACGACTTCTTCTTTGTGACCGGCATGATCTACACCGACAAAAAAGCTCAGCCCGAAGTACGTGGACAGGCTCAATCACTGATTGTGATGCTGACCCAAGGTCTTGGACTTGGCATCGGTGCACAAGCATTCGGCTATTGGATGGGCGTCTGCACTTCCGAAGACGGTACGGTCGACTGGTCGCAACTGTGGTACATGCCAGCATTATTTGCGATCGGCGTGATGGTCGCATTCGCGTTGCTGTTCTGGGACCGTAGCGATCAAAGCTCAGATAATTCGGAAACAAACACCGCCGATGCTTAAGAGATAGCATGGCACGCACGCCATGATTCTCAGGCTGATCTACCACCGTACGCGACCAACGCGTCGGTGGGTGCGTTGCTGGCCAAAAGCTGGCAAATTTCCTGTGGTGCAGCGATCGATTTAGTCAAGCCAGACCAATCCTCGATTGCTGCCAGGATTGCGGTGCTGCCCATGGAATCAAAGAACGAGTTCCAGCGTCTGCCCGGGTCAAACCCAAGTCCACCCCGCATGGCGAGATCAAACTGCTCATGACGATTGACCACACCCTCACGAAGAGCCTGGGCAGCCTCAATCCACATTGGGACCGTCAAAATCCTAAGCAGTTGACTGTCGTCAAAAGGCACCGTCTGACGGCAATATTTTTCGCTGAATTCAACCGTCTGTGGTGACAATCCCTCCGAGCGTTGGCCGTCACAATAATCATACAAACCTTTTGAAACGGCTCTGCCAAACCGCTTGTTCTTAATCAACGCGACCAACATTGGTGCGGGATCAATTCGTTCCGGGAATGCCTGCCAAAAAGCACGCCCCGCATCGAACATCGTGGGGGTACCAATCCAGTCGATTAATTCCAACGGTGACATTGGCATTCCATAGGCCAACGCTGCTTCCTCGATTCGTTTTGCGGAAACACCTCGACAAAGCAACAGCAAGGCTTCGTTTAGATAAGGCGAAAGCATGCGATTGACGACGAACCCCGGCCGGTCTCCCACCACAAGAGATTCTTTCCCAAGACACCGAACGTGTGCCGCACAGGCTTGGGTCGTTGCTGACTGAGTTTCATTTCCGGCGATCAATTCCACAGCAGGCCGATCTCCAACGGGCATGAAAAAATGCATTCCACTGAATCGTGCGGGATGTTCCAAAGACTCCGCAATACGACTCACAGACAGGGTCGACGTATTTGTACACAGCAGTGCTTCGTCACCAAAAACCTGTTCGACCTCAGCAAAGAACGCTTGCTTGATCTCTAGTTTTTCAACGATGGACTCAATCACGAGCGTTCGTTGACAAAGTGCCTGTGGCTCACGACTGCGAAACTCGATCGCTGACATCGTGTCGCTGATCTTTTGAATGCTTGACACATCCCAGTCACCATCACTGAAATGAACTCGCTGAACGGCACGACCGATGGCATCTTCATTCTGATCAGCTAGCCAAACGGAAACTCCCGCATCAAGATGCGCTTGCAAAATCGCAGAACCAACAACACCAGCACCAATCAAATAAACACCAAGGGCCGGAGCATCGCCAGCAATGCCGTCCCCAGCATTCTGCAAGGGCAATTTAGTCTTCTCAACGTTCACGGCGGATCAAATCGGCGATCAAGAGGAAATGAATAATGTAACGCCAAAGTCCAGCAGGACAGCGGAGCAAGAGGCTGACAGGGTTTCTCAAACTCGCATTTTCAACGCGATAAAACGAACAACTTGGGGTCGCAAACCCACAGAACACCTGCAACAAAAAAACACATTAACTTCACGCGGCGGAAGTGGCTACCTCATTTCTTTGAGAACATTCGAGGCGTCAATCCCTTCCAAACCAAGGGTCAGGTGAACAAAGAGCTTACACCCACAACCTCGGTGATCAAATCTTTCCCTGATTATAGAGGCTTTGCATGCAACACCGACGGCGTCGCGTCATGGTCTTTAAAAACTTGATTATTGGTTCTCTCTGCAATCATTTCTTCCGAGATCTGCCATGATTTCTCGCGACATCCCTGATCTGAGAAACCAAGACTATGGTCACGATAGATCAACCGACGATCTGCTTTCAGATTATGAAAACCAGCAGAGCGAGGATCCAAACCCATTTGATGAAGCAAAACCACTCGAGCGACATCAGCAACCTGTGTACGAATACGCGTAGGCTTGGAACCCAAAGTTTGCCAAACAAGCGCGGTTCGATCATCCGACATGCGTTTTACAGCTTGTGAACGCAGATCGCCAGCGCCAATCGCATTACCCACCAGCAAGGCTGTGACCTGCGTTGCCGGCGATGCTTGCTGGTTGGCCCATGCACGTTGACACAATTCAAGTGCCGTGGAGTAACATCCGTATCGCATGGTCACCAAAAGACAATCGCGGATCGCAGCCGGATCACTTTGCTGACCAAGCCACGCTTCAATCAAACGCTTGAAAATCACAGGGTGCGTTTCCGGGTCTGGCCCCATGGCCGAGTTACTCAAAGCAGTCATCAGCCTCCAGTTGCATGCCAGCTTGCGATTTTCGAATTGCTTAATTTCCATGAATAACAGGAGAGCCCAATCCAGATCATTCTTGGAGGGAAGTTTCCATGGATCGTAAATTGAAGCCACTGTTTTCGAACCATCAACATTTTCAACAAAGGAAGCATGCAGGGTATCGGAATGTCGATTCACTAATTGCTGAAAGAAAAACCTCGACACCCGATCACTGCCCACGGTTCTTGCGAAATCCTGCCAACCGGGAAGATCAATATTTTGCGTTGGAACCTGCAGGTTCACCAACAATTCCAACTGCTGTTGCTGGTAACGCAAGGCGAGTTCCTCGATCAATCTCTGAGCTGCTACTCGCAACTCCAACGACTGATGTTGCGCACCACGCGTTAGCGCACTTGTGACCTCTGGATTGATATTGCCAGATCTTCCTAGCCCAACGAGCAACAATTTTTCCGATGCCGAAACACGTTGATGGAAACGAGGATGATTTAATTGCAGCACGAGAGCGTCAAAGCGTGAAGCAGCTTCATCACTTCGCAGTGAATCCAACGACACAACACAACAGATCAAAAAAGGCAGGATCCAATGGCAAGCGGAAACGGCTTTCACCAGCTACATACTCCACGACGCTACAAAACACCAGTTCATTGATTGCTCGCGAAACCGCGGCAGAGTCCATAGGTTCCTGCTGGCTGCGGGCAACCTTTGAGCATAGACAGCGTTAACGCAGAAGCATGCTGGCTTCTTCGCATAACAGGCGTAGAGCAGATGACGGAAAGCCGCTAAACTGCACCACCGTCATAAACGTTCCTCCAGAGCCCTGAGTCGTCGTGAAGATCACAACCATCTGCTTCGAGGATCCAGAAGTTGACAATTTGCGACCAATCACACTGGCCCGTCCAGCCTACGCGGTCACCAGCGCAAGTTTCCGACTGATGGACTGGCTGAAACGCATCCCCGGCACACTGCACGGTCATGTGCGGCCCCATCTCAAACAAATCCAGGAACTGGACTATGAGATTGAGGAATTCACCGGTCCCGTGGACCGAGATTCGGGCCTGCTGCTAGTCAACGCACGGATCGCCCCAACCGCAGGCTTGGACCTGCGTCTGCAGGAGTGGACCAAGTCGGAGTCGTCAAAGGTTGCGTTAGACCCCGAGACGAGTGCCGTAATCGTCGCTTTCATCTCAGCCTCAGACCTAAACCGTTTCCCCGCTGATAAGCTGAGTGACCTGCTGGAATTTGCATCACAATTACAGCCTTCGACACTCGACATTGAGACTTTCCGGTGGCCGCATGATGTTATTCAACATCACATGAAAGAGATGCCAACGTCGATGAACTGGCGTTTAAAACATGAGGACTACATCGAAAAGCTTGACGGTGTTTTTACTCGAGGTGATGTTCAGATCGGAGACCACGCTGTCGTGGACACCTCTGATGGACCTATTCTGCTGAATGAGAACGTTCAAGTCGGGCCATTTTGCTACCTGTCAGGCCCCGTTTTCGTTGGAGCTGGCACGCGAGTCATCGAACACGCTGCGTTGAAGGATGGAGTATCCCTCGGTCATACAGTCAAGATCGGCGGTGAAGTTGAGGCATCGATCATCGAACCTTACACCAACAAACAGCATCATGGTTTTCTGGGACACAGCTATCTGGGAAGCTGGATTAATTTGGGTGCCGGAACTTGTAACAGCGACCTGAAGAACACCTATGGAAAAATCAACATCCATTATGGATCGGCAAAGATCCCGACGGACATGCAATTTCTGGGCTGCTTCATGGGTGACTATTCCAAAACTGCGATCAACACGAGCATCTTCACGGGCAAAGTAATCGGTGTTTGCAGCATGATGTATGGCTTCGTAACATCGAACGTACCTAGCTATGTGAACTACGCCCGATTATTTGGTCAAACAGCACTACTACCCGTAGATGTCATGATCAATACTCAAAAACGAATGTTTTCGAGGCGGAAAGTTGAACAGCGTGAATGTGATAGACAACTGATACGAGACATGTATGAGCTGAGTTGCGAAGAACGTGAATCAGCGGACCAGGATATTCTGTAATTGACCAAATTCGCAGATAGAACATGGAAAACATTAGAGTCGGAATCATCGGGGCAACGGGCTACACGGCACTGGAAGTCGCCCGCTTGCTGCAAGGTCACGGCAACGCAAGTGTTGTCACAGCGACCAGCCGCGCACACGCTGGTGAAGCATTATCAGCAGTTCATCCATCACTTTCGGGACGCTGTGATGTAACGATCGAAACTTTCTCAGCAGAGCAGTTCGCCGAGAAATGTGACATCGCGATGTGCTGCCTGCCCCACGGTGCATCTGCACAAACAGTTCAGCAATTGGTCCAGCACGGAGTCCGGGTAATCGACTTCAGTGCTGACTTCCGACTTTCAGATGTCGACATTTACCAACATTGGTATGAGGTCCAACATCCGTGGCCGGAACGTGTGGGCTCAACAGCTTACGGAATGCCCGAGTTCTTCGCGGATGAAATACGCACGGCAGACATCGTCGCCAATCCGGGCTGCTACCCGACTTCTGCAATCCTTCCCCTAGCGCCTCTGCTGGAAGCAGGCCTAATCGATGCGGATGACATCATCATCGACAGCAAGAGTGGTGTCAGCGGCGCGGGTCGCAGCGCGAAAGTTGCAACTCTGTACTGTGAAACCAATGAGGCTATCAGCGCCTACGCAGTCGGCTGCCATCGCCACCAGCCCGAAATTGATGACATCGTTCAGCGAGTTTCAGGTAAATCCATTCAATGCCTGTTCACTCCTCATTTGACCCCGATGGATCGTGGAATCCTGTCAACGATCTATGTCCGGCCGACATCGGACAATCTCGAAGAAATCATGCAATGCTGGCAGGCAAAATTTAAGGACTCAGCGTTCATTCACCCCGTTTCTCATCTGCCTTCAACCAAGCATGTCGCGGGGACAAACCATGTCCAAATGACGGCTCGAGCAGCGGGCTCCCGAGCAATTCTCGTGTGCGCAATCGACAACCTCGCCAAAGGTGCCAGTGGTGCCGCAGTACAAAATATGAATGTCATGTTCGGTCTGGAGCAGACGAGGGGGCTCTTCTAGTTGGTTTCGCCCGTCTTCTTCGTGAAACGGATGATAAATCCCATCAATGATCGGGCGACGACCATCGCTCGGATGCTTACACTGTAGGGGTGTTTCGATCCAAAACGCATCACGCACGGCACCTATGGATTATCCCGACAGCGACCCCGACATTCATACGCCCAAACGGGGGAGCAATGCGCGAGAAGGCGATTCGGTGAAATCGGAACACGGTTCATCG
>CAXGRW010000239.1:0-7800 GCA_964012125.1 uncultured Rhodopirellula sp. | reverse complement strand
TCCGCAACTGGATACTCCAAAGCTGGTTCCAGCTGTTCAGGATCGCCATAGGGCGTGCCTGCTTCCACCCACTTCCGGAACAAAGTCTTGTCAGCTGCCGAAAGTTGACGAGCATTCCTGAACTTTTCGCGTCCAGCCGAGGCATGCCATGGCGGCATGCGTCCCTGCTCCATGACTTCAAGAGACATATCGGCCCAACCAATGACTTCATCGTACTCATCGAGTGCGAAGGGTCCGATCTGACCACGGCGGTGACACTCCGCACAATTCTGACGCAGCATCCTGCTAATTTGATTGCAAAAGGTCACTTCTGATTTTTCATCGACCTCGCGTGGCAAGCTGATCAGACAACCAGTCGCGACTGTCCGAGGAATCGCGATTTTTTCACCCGACAACAATTGTTCCACGGCAATTCGCAAATCATCTCGTTCGAGCCTTGGCCGCAAAAGCCCAGGCCGATACTGGTCATCAATACGACCTTGGTAGCGAATTGCACCCCCATCATCGATGACTAACACCTCCGGAGTACGGCTAGCCCCAAATCCCAAGGCGGCAGCGCGGTCATAATCCTTCGCCATTGGAAACACCAGCTCGTGCTTCTTCACAAAAGCTGCAAGCTCTAACATCGAGTCTTGAACATTACTGTTGATGCCAACAAATCGAACTCCCCGCTCCTTGAACTGAGCTGCCAGGCGATTCAATCGGGCTGCGTATAAATTTGCCAGTGGACACTCTGCCCCCAGGAAACATACCACCGTGCAGGGCGTGCTTGTGTTGGCTCCTACTACTAGGACCCTTCCATCTGTCGTAGGCAAAGAAAACGTATCAGTCAGAACCCGCAACTTGGCCTCAGCTTCCACTTGCTCTCCGCCAGATGAGGCGGGGTCCTCTGCATGAACGTTCTTCTGTCCCAAACAAAGAGCAGAGAACACGAAGACCGTAAAAAACATATGGAAAGTTTCGCGAACAAACAATCTTTGACCTTCCTTCAACATGCGATACCAATCTTCTTTCAAATCCAATTCGCTTCGGCGCAAGTTCGACTCCACTGCTGTCTCAGCTATTCCAACCGATATTCGATGAAACACACAATGCAAAAACGAATTCCAAACACAATGGCAGTCAATCAGCGCTACCAATGATAGACGCACATCGGCTGGACTGACCGACAAATCACGCAAATCTCGTGTCACTACGCCGGCGGCCTACTCCACGAAGAGTGGACACAGCAAGCGAAACAAACGCAACCGAGGATGAGTATCAGATTGTTACCAATCGCCAACCCTTAGCTGTCTGAAATCTCCGTGGTCGGATGATGCTTGGCGGTAATACCGATCGCAAGATCATGCAACCGACCATTGCTCGCGACGACACTGGACATCTCCAACGGTAGCGGATCGCCCCTTCCATCGGTAACTCGTCCTCCTGCTTCCTCGACAAAAAGACGGCCAGCCGCAAAATCCCAAGGTGACAACTGATACTCAAAGAAGGCTCCAAATTGCCCGCAACCGACCTGACACAAATCGAGTGATGCCGTACCGAATCTACGAATTCCGTGAATGTCGTGTCCAAAAAATTCTTCAACCGCACTAAGAGTACTCCGCATCATTGCGCCACGATCATAATAAAAACCGCAACCCACGAGTGTTTGTGCAAGTGAATCAGAATCGCAAACCTTCACCTGCTGACCATTCCGATAAGCACCCTGATTTTCAGCCGCAGTGAATAGATCATTGCGGGCAGGATTAAAAATCACGCCAACGGTGGGTTTTCCGAAATGATAGTGGGCAATCGAAACCGCAAAGTGCGGGATACCATGAGCATAATTATTGGTTCCGTCCAACGGATCAATCACCCACAAATGATCAGCGTTAACATCACCGTCAAGATCTTCTTCTCCAAGTAGTTCATGATCTGGAAACAGGTTCCCCAGGTATTCACCGATTGCCTTTTCACTATCGAGGTCAGCATCACTGACAAGGTCGTAAGTCTTCCCACCAGCCGAAGACTTGTCACGCATCTGAACGCCTTCACTCAGATAACGGTTCAGCACCTCTCCACCCAACTGGGCGGCTTTGATAGCTGCATCTAATAATGTTTGGTGCTCAGTCAAAATTCAGGTTCCATTTTAGAAAAAGAGAGAATGGTTGATTCGATTCAACAGAAAGGAGATGCAAAATTCAACAGCTCGTTTCCTCCAATGACGCAAGGCAAGCGGCATGAAGCGTGAGAAGCAAGTGCTGACAGCACGGGTGATATCCGAAGCGACCGCTTTGCCTGCTGAATTAGCAGCTCTTACTTGCCGCTGTACCAAACACCGCGTAACCAGTTGTGTCTATGCAGGCGTTTGATCAATTCATCTGGCAAGTCCCGCAACCTGGCCGTCCGCGTGTTCATCCTCGCTTGATCCTCGTTGCGCATGCCAGCGATGACGGTGCTGACCTCAGGTGGTGACAACGCAAACTTCAAAGACAAATCCGCTAGGGAATACTGATCTGCCAACCCAAAGTCCTCAAGATCCGCTCGAATTGCTTCGACACGGTCCGCCGTTCGTGCCATTCGATCGCCAGCGAAATATTGGCTGCGAAAGTCCGCTTCGGGAAATTGATGATCGGGTGAATACTTGCCTGTCAGTGATCCCTCGTCGAGTGCCACCCGAACAATCACTCCTGTTCCTGTCTCCGCTGCCACTGGCAACAGTTGAGATGCAGGTTCTTGATGGAACAGGTTAAAAATGATTTGGACCACATCAACCAAGCCATCCCGCATCAACTGAATCACACACGCCTGATCATGCTCAGGGGTACTGACACCAATCAGGTTGATCTTACCTTCCTCACGTAACTGCCGAAGCACCAACAACGGCTGAGGATCATCGTTCCAGGCACGAGTCCAAGTGTGCAACTGCAGCAGGTCAATGCGATCGGTGTTGAGGTTTCGCAAACGCTGTTCGACATTTGCTCGCAAATAGGCAGCCGAATAGCGGTCCTGCCAGCGGCAGTGAGGACTCGGCGGCCAAGGCCCCGCATCAGGTGGCGTCTTCGTCGCTACAAAAACGTCATCCGGTCGGTCTTTTAAGACATCTGCAATGAGTTGCTCACTGCGGCCATCACCGTATCCTTCTGCCGTATCGATGAAATTGACTCCACCATCCAAGGCGGCGTGCAGAGCCGCGATCGAATCTGCGTCGCTTTGCTCTCCCCATCCTCCCCCAATTGCCCAACCGCCAAACCCGATCTCAGAAACGTGTGGTCCGTGGCCCGAAAGTCGTCGTTGTTGCATGCTTAGCAGTCAGTTTCAGGCAGTGGTTGTCGTGTCAGTTGGCAAATTATGCGGATTAGCGAACAAGGTCGTAGGTGGTCTACCAAGAAGTCAGTAGTTTACCCAACTGTTCCCGCGATCCACTCAACTCCAGCCTGAGCGATTCCGAAAGTTTTTACTAGGGATAGTCTGTCCCGTTGTAGGGAAAGTTCCGTCCGTCGGAACCCCACTTTGGCCTCTTAAGCTGGATTGGTATCGGTGCCTAAATTTCCTCCGATCCCCCGATTGTCGATCGTTATCCCCATCGGACGGGACATCGCCGCGTTTGAAAGTACGCTGATCAGCGTATTGGAGAACCCTGTGGATGGATCTGAAATCTTAGTCTGCCATGACGGCAGCTACCAAGATCCGTTTGAACTTGGGGACGAGATAAGATTTGTGATTGCGGATTCTGAAAATCCGCTGGAACTGATCTCGGCTGGTGCCTCACAGGCACGGGGTAGGTTTGTTCACATTCTTTCCGATGGTCTCCGCGCCACAACTGGCTGGATCGACGAAGCTCTGGAAGAATTTGAAGCTTACGACTGCGGTGCAGTCACTCCCGTTATCCGTCACCAAACAGACGGCACGATCGTGTCTGCTGGATGGAATGATGGTGTTGTCGGGCTCTGCAAAAGTGCAGATCAAGGACAACAAGTCGTCAAAAATTCCAAATCGAACCAATCAGGGGCTTACCTGCAAGGCTCGTTCTGGAGGCGTGAATTACTACGTTCGCTAACGGATGCCTTGACCACAGCAGACCTGCTGGAAGCCAGTTACGTGTTTCACCACCTTGCCGACCAGGCAGGCTGGAAGTGCTCGCTGGCAAGCGATTCTGAACTGCTCTACACGCACGACACGCTGCCATGGAACGAACCATCCATGAGTCGCGGAATGCGAACTCAGTGTGTGAAGAACCACTTCTCGCAGGGTGGCTGGTCTCGATCGTTGTCAGCAGGTCTCTGGTCAGCGATCGCAAGCATGACTCGCCCGGGACAAATCGCGGAGGCAATCGGCCGATGCCTTGCATCAACCCTCAGTGCTTCGCTGGCTGAGCGAGTGCGGCCAAATCACGTCGCATCGTGCGAACAGCACGAAACGATCGTCAGCGTGCCATCTCGAACTCAAGCCCTCGACCAACCATTGCGTCGGGCTGCCTAACTGGCCGCTCACCTGACCACGGCGTTCAGCAACTCACTGCACGCGATTTTCAGCCGTGCGCAGCCTCAGGCTGTATTGCATGCTGCAATCTGTGCAGCATGCAGCGATAGTGCCGCGACGCGTCCCACCTGAGCCAGGCTGCTAATTGGTGCTGGGCAGCGAATTGCTGGATTCGACGCTTCTCTATCCTGAGCGTCTGGATCTCATTTTTGGCTGGACCCGACGTTCTCCCTAGGCAACCAGCCAGCCATCTAGATCTGACCTGGATGAGAATATTGCGTCACTGCGTGAACATCTCAACCAAGTGCAGCACTCTGTCTGCCAGCTGGAAATCACACAAACCGTCTCGCGACGGAACCAACCTTACGTGCATGAGAATACGGACTTATTGATCCCAAGAGCGTCTCTGACCGTAGCCACGAAGCCTTGATTGGCTCGTCAGCGTTAAGGCGTCTGGCGCAAAGTCGTCAGCGCGCAAATTTTCCCAGCACACAGGGTTAGTCCGCGCCAAAGGCTAGCGAGCACAGCAAGCCTCCATTGATTGCCAGACAGTTACGAACCATTTACCAAGCCACGCATTTGAATTAAGCCAACTGCCATGTTTGCAGCAGCAGACATTCAAAGCGTCCAATGTCAGAATCGTGACGTCAGAATCAGGCGAGGTAACTGTTGTCAGCCGGCATGATCATCACGCTTGGCTTTGCATCCTGGGTCTTCCAGTACTGGGGCGCGTAGCGCTCGTACTCGATCCACATACAGATGACCGCAATCAACATGAACAGCATGCTCAAAAAGAGCATCACCGTATACACACTAGCTGGTTGCTTGGTTTTCTTTTCAGTCGAGGGTAGTGTCGACACGATCGCCCTCCTGCAGGATGCCTTCGCTGTAATCTTTCAGAATTTCTGCAACCGAGCGATCCGGTTCAGTGTTACGCACTTTTAACTTTCCGACGTATCGGCCAGCCCGTGTCACTTCGAGGAAGTGACCCGCACGAAGACCTTCATCGGATCCAATCGAAATCAGCACTAAGTGACTGGGCCGATCGATCTGTAGGATGTTGCCATTCCTTTCAGGAGGAGCACCATCGAGAGGTTCATTGATGTCGATGCCGCGTGCGGCAATGACTTCTTCGAACCGAGTAGCCTGGGCCATGAGTTGTTTGTTTCGCTGCTCCAACCGTTGTTTGAATCCGCGAAGAACATTCATCTGGTCAGTCAACTCGAGCGTTGTTGTGAACAATGTGTCTCGAGCCGCCTGCTCGTCACGCACACTAGTCCTGAGGCGAGCATTCTCACCGGTCAACGTTTCAAGTTGCTTTGTTTTATTCAGATCGGAGGTCGTCAGTTCAGTGACCTGCGTTCGAAGTCCTTCAACTTCTGCACCGCTTCGCCCCAGTTCTTCCTGAAGACGATCGAGCTGAGTTTGAAGAGCGGCCAAGGCCGTCTTCCGTGCAATCTGCTCACGTGCCAGAGCGTTCTTTGTTCGGTCACGCTGATCGCGAAGCTGTTGGTTATCCCTATCGATTGCTTCAATCTGATCCTTCAAACCGGGCTGACCATTGACTCCCGTGAGCACCACGTCGCGCCAGTTTTTATGTGAGGCGGTAGCCACCAAAGCGAGAGCCGCGAACATGACACTCAGTATCAGGATCAGGGCAGTAAGACACTTACCAAGTAGAGTCATTAGTGTTTCCGTTAACGACGAGACCGACCAAATGAGAGGAGGTTTAGATCCTCTTGCAATGATATTCTAAGCAGAGGACGGCAGTGGCATGCGGAAATTCCGCCCCGGATATCTTACCCAAGTTCACCACTCACACCGAAGTATAGTTACACGCTAAAAAGAGTGTCAACGAAAACGCCGCGAAAACCGGCAATCTAGCCCGCCTCGCAGGCTCCGGTCCGATTGTGCCGAATTAGCGAATCACTCCACTGCACTCCATCATCTGGCCGAATCCCTAAGAATCCAGACGGAAGAAATATCGGCATGATTTGCCTGCACACCGCATAAAGTCGTCAAATTCGGCCAAAACAATCGTCGAATTCCTGCCTGACTGCCCTGCAGCGACCAGCCATGCTCAGCACTCAACGACGCTATGCAGCAGTTTTCTCTGAATTTGGCCACCATTTCACAAGGCCAGTGAAAATCAAGCCAATCCGCCCCCCCCCAAAAAAAACAGGGTAAGCAAGCCCACTTTCAGCGACAGCCACAGACAATCGGCTTACATGGGAACCGCCTGGCGAGCGGAATATTGCCCCGCCTAATCGACAAAAACAGTCTCGACGTTGTTGATCGCGTGCAAAAACTGCTCCATGGACGTGGTCCGCTGGCTCACATCGGGATGCAGAGCATTCATGATCGCCCGAGACAGGCGTGGATCCACGTTGGGACAGCGATCCAGTAAATCCTGAGGGGGAGAGGTATCGTGGTGCAGCGCCGCCCGCCCGTTCAAGATTTCTCCCTGCCAAGGGTGCTGAAACGAAATCAGGCAATAACAGGTAATCCCGAAGGAGAAAATGTCGACTCGCTGATCAGTCGCTCTCCTCCGAACGATTTCGGGTGACATGTAAAGCGGCGTTCCAGTTCGATTTCCTGGAGCCATGAAAGGTGCAGTCGCAGGTACGGTCAAACCGAAGTCGATCAACTTGACACCGGTGCTGCCCGGCAGGCAGATGAAATTTCGAGGGCAAATATCGCGGTGGATGTACTGCATCGAGTGGACATACTTCAGCGATTCGGCCATATCACGAATCAATTTGAGTCGCCGTCCAGAAACATGCTCTTCCTGTTTTTGCACGACAATATTCTGCATGCTGGGACCAGCGATGTACTCCATGACCAGAACAGGCTGTCCTTTCATGGTCAGCCCGACCTCGTACGTTTCCACAACGTTGGGGTGATGCATGCAGAGTGCAATTTCGCCTTCGCTGGGCTTTTTCAAGCCTTTGAATCGATTCTCGAACAGCTCCATTTTCTCGATGTCGAGGATTTTGATCCCGACCATTCGATCATCATGCTCACGATCCTTGGCCACATAGAAGTGCGCCATCGTTCCGGTTACAGCCGTTCGCTGCCGGGCGAAACGGCCCTCAACATCAATCCGACGAGAGACATTGGTCCCGGACGACTGAAATGCGGATTTTAGGGAGTCAAACAGGCTCATCTGTCACAAGGTGCGGTGTAAGGTGCTGCCCTGAATATCGCCGCGAATCATCACTTCGTACACGATTTCACCGTGCACAAGTAACGATCACTGCTACTTTCCACAATAATCGATCGCATTTGCGATCTCGGTTTTCAGATTCTTTCGCTCAACAATGCGATCGATGTAACCGT
>CAXGRW010000238.1:0-7810 GCA_964012125.1 uncultured Rhodopirellula sp. | reverse complement strand
AACGGGCCAGCTAGAGTACAATCGTGAGATAGAGAACCGCAAACGAATGATCTCCCCAAAGCATAATCCGATTGCATTACGAAGTACGTAACCTGCTACATGCCGCACCGTGTCTACGTGAATCGCTCCGACCCGAGAAATACCTGCTCGCTCCGCTCTGAGAAATACCTGCTCGCCCTGAAAAAAATGGACCAATGAAAAACAACTCCCAAAAAAACCACCCTAGCACTCCCTCCCGGCGCGCTTTTCTGTTGGGCACAACACTTGTCCTGACCAATGGAGTTCGAGGGAACGCATCCCCCGTTGATACCAAAACAACAACTCGCTTTGGGATGATCACCGACCTTCATTATGCTGACAAAGCCCCCGCGGGCACACGTCATTATCGAGACACGCTGGCAAAACTTGAAAAAGCGAGTGACAAGATTCGCAACGCAAGCCCCGACTTCATGGTGGAACTCGGAGATCTGATTGATGCCGCAGATTCTGTTGAAACCGAAATGCGATATCTCAAGAGGATCAATAAGGAATTCTCCCAACTTGCAAAGCAAAGGCATTACGTCCTTGGAAATCACTGTGTTGATACGCTGAAGAAGGAAGAATTTTTATCAGAAGTCCAGCAGAAGAAATCGTTCTATTCTTTCGATTCCGGTAACACGCACTTCATTATTCTTGACTCATGCTTTCGTAGTGACGGGACACCCTACAGCCGAAAAAATTTCAAATGGACTGATGCAAATGTACCTCCACATGAACTGGAATGGCTTCGTAGCGACTTGGCGACCAACGAGCTTCCAACCATCGTGCTTGCACACCAACGACTTGACACCAAAGACAATCATGGTGTTCGAAACGCGGCTGATGTGCGCAAGGTATTAGAGGACAGCGGTAAGGTAAACGCTGTCTTCCAAGGACATAGCCACAAGAACGACTACAAGAACCTGAGCGGAATCCACTACTGCACCATGGTGGCAATGGTTGAAGGCAAGGGAGTACAAAACAACGGGTTCTCTCTGGTCCAAGTCAAACCTGACGCAAGCATTACTATCGAAGGATTTGTAAAGCAAAACAACTATCAATGGACTGGCAAAGCAAAATGAACTCAGGTGAAAATCCACCAGACCTACGTGTTGCAAATCTGATGGACCCGTTGGATCCGCCGACCGAAAATGCAGAGCTGATCGACATTCTTGCACATGGCGAGAACATTCGTGTTGAGCGAATTGTTTCCAACGGCCACAGCAGTGAGCCTGGATTCTGGTACGACGACCCAAATGCCGAATGGGTTTCTGTGCTCAGTGGCGAGGCACGACTCCGTTTTCTGGTGGATGACAAACTCGTTCACCTACGACGCGGGGACCACATTACAATACAGCCACACGAAAAACACCGAGTCGAATGGACCACACCTGACGAACAAACTGTATGGCTGGCCATTTATTTCCTACCCTTGTCACGTACTAAATCATGACGCCTTCAGGATCAATCGAATCCCGTTTTCACAAGCAAGCATTTCCCAACGACTACGAGTTCGTCGATGGAGTAGCAATGAATGCTGAAAACGGTGCTCGTTTCCAGATACCGCCCGACGTGATCAAAAAACACATCACGAATGAACAATTTGTAGAGTTACGTTTGGACTCGCCCCGCTTTTCAGTGCATGAAGATTCACCAGAAAAATGTTACTGTGAATCTTGCGAGGGAGAAGCGAGCAAGCCAATTCTGCGGCATGAGAATCCAGCATCGCTCGTAAGCATTCCACCCCAGAACGTCCCCTCAAGAGGCTGGGGCGAAGATTTCTGGGTTCGCATCACCGATCGTGATGGACAGTACTTTATTGGCGTGGTCGACAACCCGCTTTATGAAGCAAAACTGCACGGAATCAAACAGGGTGATGAAGTTCTTTTTCACGCGGACCACCTGCTGGCCATCCACGACATTCATCGGCAGGACATCGTGCTGTCAATGGAAGCTGACGACCTGAAGGTGCTTGCACAATGGCTTGGCTCGCAGCAGCAATAAAAACAGCGATGCATCCCGGTAAATTGATCTCCATTTCCCAAAACGCCCCAGTCACTCAGATCATCTCATACAGATCATCTCACTGTGTCTTTTTGTTCTTGAGCTGATATTGCGGATTCTCCAGCATCGGATCAGCATTTACCGAACTTCGCCAAAGCTTTAATTTTGCCAGCAGCTTGGCCGTCAGGTCTGCATTCTGCTGAGCCACATTTTGGGACTCACCGATATCCGTCGCAAGATTGAAGAGTTGCAGTTCCCCGGTCTCAAAGTTCTCGATCAGCTTCCAATCACCATCACGAATGACCCCAGAGGGAAAGCTTTGGGGATGCTGGTTGTAGTGAGGATAGTGCCAGTAAAGGGCATCTCGCTGAAACTCACCGTCAGCGGCCAAAAGCGGCATCAAACTCACCCCGTCCAGATGCTGAAACGGTTTAGGCTCGATGCCTGTCGCCTCAAGAATCGTCGGATAAAAATCGTTACTGATGACAGGCTCCCTGCAAATACTTCCCGGTTGGATGTGACCAGGCCATTGCATCAACACCGGAACGCGAATCCCGCCCTCATAATTTGAGCCTTTATTTGCTCGCAGTGGCGAGTTGTCGGTCGCCTTGGCAAACCCACCATTATCGCTGGTAAAAATCACAAGTGTATTTTTTTCCAGATTCAGTCGTTGAAGCGTCCGCATGACTCGCCCCACACTTTCATCAACGCTCTCGACCATCGCAGCGTAATGAGGTTTACCCTGCTGTTTCTCGGCAGGCATTTTTTCATATTCCCTCACCTTACCGGGCTTGCCTTGCAAAGGTGAATGCACTGCATAGTGTGACAGCATCAAGAAGAAAGGTGCATCCTTACTGGACACAATAAATTTCTCCGCCTCTTCAGACAAACGATCAACGAGATAGTCGCCACTCTTCCCATCCAACGGGCTTTTTTTCTGCAACACCTTTCCCGTTGTCGGAATCCGCCACTTGCCTTCAAAAGGGTAGAAGTAACTCCCCGGGGCACCATAGTCCCGACCGGCAACATTCAGATCAAACCCTTGATGTTCTGGGTAATAGTAAGTCTCAGTCCCCAGATGCCATTTCCCCATAAACGCAGTACGATAGCCGGCCTCGCGCATCGCCTCGGCGACAGTAATCTCTTCGAGCGGCAAGTTCGACAGGTACCGAGCCTCTCGCATCCGATACTTGTTCGCATCCCAACGCCCAGAAGGCAGCCACTGCGTCAGCAACAACCTCGCCGGATACTTACCACTTAGAATTGCCGCGCGAGTCGGCGAGCAAACATTGCACGCTGCGTAACCATCAGTGAACCTGACGCCACCGCTAGCCAGAGCATCAATATTGGGTGTTCGATAGTAGGTGCTACCGTAACAACCCAAGTCATTCCATCCTAAGTCGTCAATCAAGATCAGCACCACATTGGTGCGTTGTTTTATCTCGCGCTGGTTTGCAGATAATTTTTCATCTGCATTAGCACTAATAGAAAGAGTGCACAATGCAGCGACAACCAACAACAATGACCGAAGTAACATGATAAGCAGCCCAGAATAAAACACAAAAAACCGACAATAATGTGCTGCGAAATCTCGCAGCACCAAAACTTTCGAACGAAGACCAAGCGAGAACAGCTGTGAGGCCACGCCCCCGACCGTTCCACTATGAACAGCTAAACGGTGTACAGCCATGCAAAGCACCTTGTTAAACAAAGCCTCACAGGAAAAACGACGCGTTCAAGCCATGTCACAAAGTCCCGTTAAACTTCACTGTTTCTCCGCCCAAACACTTCCCGCATATCGTTGCTTCAACAAGTTCCCAGCAACGGCAGCGCGATCCTGATTCTTGGCAACTTGCCAGAGCTTACTTAGGTGGTAGAGCGCTTCAGCATGTGTTTCGGAATCGCCATAAAAGAGAATATCGACGTGCAAATACGCCATCAAAGCATCCTTAGGTTTATTTGAACGTTGCAAACAGTCACCCAGAGCATTGTACGCTCGCCCAAATAGCTCCGTATCAGCCGTATCATTTTCGGCAATTAATTTTTCAAGTGCATTAATTCCTTCGTCAATGGAGGCAGTTTCCGCAAGGCATTTGCCTCGGCCCACTTCAGCCAACAGCTTCAAACGCTTTACCTCTGGTATGTCTGCTTTTTGCGTCAGGATACTCTCATATCTCTTTTGTGCATCAGCAAAGCGACTTTGCTTGACCCGAGCATCCGCCTCTGCCAACTGCGCTCGCATTCGGTATTCAGACCAAGGTGCCTTACTCGAAATACCACCGTAATACTTGACGGCGTTTTCAAAATCACCCTGAGACACAGCAAGGTCCCCCAACAAGTCAGCAGCTTGAAAAAAATGGTTGCTACTTGCAGCTGATCTCACAAACGCCAACATCGCCGCAGTCGCCTCGGTTTTCCCTGCCCCTGTCTTGAGAGCTTGTCGCCCTTGGCAAAGGGCAAGGTAGAACTGCAAATCCAACTTTAGGATGGGCCGGGTGATCGATGATGCATCGACTTTTTTCAGATCCTCCAGAGCCACGTCGTACTTGCCTGCGACCGCGCGAGCCCGTCCCTGCCGCAAAGCGGGCGGCTCATCCCCAAAGTTGATCACACGGATATTATTCGTGCTCACATTCTGTTTCTGAGTGCCTACTGCCACAGTGACCTGAACGGGCGAAACCTCACCGACTTTCCCCCGAACGCTACCGCCACGGTTCACGTACACCTGATCCTCTTCGGCAACCGAGCAGCTGGCATTTGCAACAAAAGCGAAGCCTACCAAAAATACTGAACGAATCTTCATACACTTAAACCGATCAACAAATGGAAATATGGGATTCATTGTGATGCACCACCAGCTCGCTTAATCTTCTCATGAAGTTGCTCGTATTTCGAACTCCACATCTCACCACCAAGCTTTGGATAAAGTTTCTCTGTTACAGCGAGCGTCTTTTCAGCTGCAGCCAGCTGTTTTGTTCTTTCCGCACCACTGAGCGTCATCGCCCGAGCGGACTGACACGCAGCAATTTCGAATCGTGCTTCATAGAAAATGTTGCGAAACTGTGCATGTGGCATGGTTGCATTGGCAATCTTACCCCAGCCCCAGACACCACCTTTCTCGCTGCTGCGTAGTCCCTTGATGGCGTCCAAGTACTTTGCAGAATCAACACTTCCCCAGCGTTGCAGCACCTTCGCTGCCTCGACTTGCAAATTCACTGCTGCGGGATTCACTTTGAGCAACTGCTGCAACTCAGCCATTGCCCCTTGGTAGTCCCGATTTTTCGCTTTCACCTCTGCCATTCTTGCCCGCACTTGTGTTTGCAATGCTGGCTGCAAATTGATCTGACCGAGCAAGTTCTGAAAAGCATCGATCGATTTTTGGTAATAGAGAGCCGCGTTCGCATCCAAGACACTCCCACCATCATCAAAACCAGCTCCCAAGCTGGCAAAGGTTTCAGCCACCCAATTGAGAGTACCGGGATCAGCTGCATCTACACTAAGAGCAGCAAGGAATGATTCGAAGACGCCTGACATTTGTTTTCGCGACTGCGGAGGGGCCTGCGCGATATTGGATTCCATGGTTTGTGCTAACGTCACGTAGATCGCAAGCATGCGTTGTTTACCTACATCATCTGTCCCAACCGCTTGGCGTAACTTGGCCATCGTTTCCTGAGCCTTCGCCATCATGCCCACAGGGTCGCTGTCCAAAGACGAAACGTACGCTTGCAGCGCTGTCCGCAAAGATTCTTGCACGAAGATCGGATTCTGTGCCGCCTCATCATCACGTTCAATCAAAGTCAGCGGCCCAAACATCTCGTCCTCTAAAATCTCCACCACTTTACTGGCATTCCCCTGAGACTTTTCACTCGACTCAGAAACAGACTGATCACTCGCGATCAATACCTGCGCCAACGACAAAATTGCTGTCGCCACTGATGCATCAACGTCGGTATCCTCGGGAAGATGTTCATAACCGGAAAGCAACAAAGCCAACGCACCGGGGCAGTCACCTTTGTCTGTACCCAGGGGCATGGTCACCGCAGGAGCATCACTTGGATTGATTTCCCTTTGCTGCCCACTCAACTGAGCCGCCCACAAGGCCTGCCCAGTCACCAATTCTGCCATTGCTCTTTGACTTGAAGCCTCAGGCAAGCTTTGCGCAAACTCACACGCCAATTCCAATGCATTCGCATTCACCATGATCGGCACCACGGTCGCCAACGATTCAATCGCTTCGGGCGTATCTGCCCACTGGTCTGCAACCCACCTAGTCGCCTTGGCAACGTTTTCAATTTCAAAAGTGTTAGATTCATCACCTGCCGTTTCAAGCAACTTCAAATAGCAGGCAAGGGAAATTTTCGCACATTGCTTCGCGCCTGCGCTCTGCGAAAATCTTTTGGCGACGAAATCCCCCATAACAGCTGCGTCGTGAAATTGCCCTCGCGTAAAATACAGATAACAAACGAAATACCGCACCAGGTTTAATTCACTGGGTGGAGTATCAACGTCCGCCAGACGCATCGCCAACCGATAGGATGTCAATGCATTGTTCTGCGCCGATTCAAGGGACGATTTAGCTTTGTCTAATTGCTGCCGAACAGCTTCACGCTGTACTGGCTTGGATCGCAGCAACAGGGCTTCAAGATTTGCAACTTCCTGCGCAGCAGGACCGATTTCGTCAAGATATTTCTTCCCCTCCTTTTGAGCCTCTGCAAACGTTTCTGGAGCTGCATCTGGATCACCCAGTGCACGACCGCCCAACGCAAGCACCAACTCCGCCGCTTCCTCCTGTAGATCTCCTTCCTCGGCGGCTACAAACCTCGCGTTTTTCAGTGCGTCTTCATACGAATTCCGAATGGTCGCGACGTCCCGTGACTCGCGTTTTTCATACTCTTCGGCTTGCATCTGCAAGGCAACCGCCAAGCTCAGCCTGATTGCCAACATGTCAGGAGACCGCTGAGTACTTCTTGGTGCAGCTTCAACCCAACCCGACGCTTGCTTGATTGCTTCTACATACTTGCGTTGCTGTGGGTCCAACCATGAGTCCATCGCCAAACGCAATGTTTTCGTTTTCAAGTTCCAAAACGATTCGGGGGTACTGGGTTGATCGAGCAATTCACCGTAATGCCCTAATGCATCTTTTGTTCGTCCAAGTCGATGATTGCAGCGTCCCTGATACATTCTGGCGTAAAGCCCTGCCAACCGACTGCGATATTTTTTGTAAATTGCGTCATACAGCCCGGCAGCTTCAACAAGGTATTCAGTCCACGCTTTTGATCCGGCAGGTACCGTATCAGCAGCTTCCTCGCGAATCGCGGCGGCTAACAATTCGGTTTGCAGGTTATCTGCACGCAGTTGTTTTCTCCGTTCTGCCAGTTTTGCTTCTTCGCGATCACGCATATTAAGGACCTTGGGGATAAGATCCAATTCTTTACTGACCGCTGCTTCCAACACACCGCACTCTTTGAACGCTTGGTCGTAAAGCTGCCTTGCTTCGGCTTTCAACGCCAGTGGATCGCCCGACTTCGCCTCCCCGACCTTGATGCGTGCACGCTCTACAATCAAATTGCCGAGTTGGCTCCTCGCCGCATAAAGCTTGGGGTGCTTGCTTTTGGTGGTGATAAATTCGCGAAGTAGCGTTTGTGCCTCGTCAAGCATCTTATAACGCTCCTCGAGCACGCCCGAAGATCGTGACGCAATCACCAAAGTCAGCGCTGTTTCATACCCCAAAATGTCACGCATTCCTGCCGGCAACAATCGACTTGTTTCAAGGCTCTTGAGATAATCA
>CAXGRW010000237.1:0-7855 GCA_964012125.1 uncultured Rhodopirellula sp. | reverse complement strand
GCAAATGCAGTTGGACGATCAATCAGCTCATCATCAATCAAGCCTTTGAGGCTCATGGTGAAGTCCTGCATGCCGTCTTCTTCACCGATCCGGATGGCATCAGGGAGTTTGTGGTCGTCACCCTCCAGCACCAATTTTCGGATCATTGGCGAGAAAGTCATGACTTCACAGGTTGGAACCCGTGGCACGTCAGGACGAATCGTCTTGAGTAGTTTTTGAGCCACGATCCCTTTCATGTTGAACGCAATCGCGGAGCGGATAGCACCGTGCATCTCTTCAGGGAACAAGTCAAGAATACGTCCGATGGTGGTTGAGGCACTGGAGGCATGAATGGTGCCAAACACTAAGTGACCCGTCTCTGCCGCGTGAATCGCCGTCATGAAAGTTTCTTCGTCTCGAAGCTCACCCACAAGAATGATGTCGGGGTCTTCGCGGACGGCATGCTTCATGCCAATCTCGAAGTCCTTCACGTCCTGGCCCACTTCACGCTGGTTGATCAGGCACTTGTCCTCGGTGAAGATGAATTCAATTGGATCCTCAAGCGTCAGAATGTGCTTTCGATAAATGGTGTTGATGTAATTGAGCATCGAACCAATCGTGGTACTTTTGCCAGATCCTGTGACACCTGCCAATAGAACCATGCCCTGATCGTAGTGGCAAAGACCCTCGATTGAATCGGGCAAAAACAGACCGCGGAAATCAGGAATGAAATTACTAATCCGACGAGCGACAAGTCCGATATTGCCCAGTGACTTAAGCATGTTGACGCGGAAACGCCAGCGAGTTCCGTCCACGTCGATCGTGTGCGAGAAGTCAGCACCGCCCTCTTTTTCAAAAATCAGTAGATTTCTTTCGTCCATCATCGGCAGCAGTAAGCGAACCATTTCCTCCGAATCGATCGGTGGACGGTTCAGTGCCTTCAGCTCACCTCGTGTCCTGACCATTGGCGGTTGCCCCACCTTCATGTGAAGGTCAGAACCTTCAATTTTGACCAAGGCTCGAAAAATCTTGTCGACCTCCAGTTCCTCGCGGTCTTGGAGCAGGCTTTCGCGTAGACGCGCAGCAACCGCATCTGCGGTGGTTCCCATCTTGGACGCAGCGGGAGCACGATTTCCGGGTTTTGACGACGACATGTTTGAAAACTTGCTAGTAGCGAATTCGGTGGTTTGCGAGCCGGCAGGCCGTAGGTACCCGCGGGAGTAATTCTATGCAGAAGCCGGTGCAGGCTACCACCACAAACCAGACTGGATTGTGAGGGAGACAAAGACAGATTCCGGAACTTGCCCCAGTTTAACCTCCCGTGAGATGAGCTGTTCCCCGAAAGTGTGCAAGCTGCCCACCTTCTTTCGGCCTCAGGGCCGGTTTTATGCTCTGAAAACGTCGCGGTTCGTCCGTATCATCACTGCCATCACCAGCTCCAACCTGCTGCCACCAAATCAGCAAGACGCAAAATACCAACGACCTGATAGCAACGACCCGCGAAATACCAGCGACCGAAATACCGAGAACCCATGAAAATAGAGGGGCACAAAAGTCAAGCTTCTCTGGACGCATTTTGATCAATTTTGCTATTCAATACCTATCGGAGGGAGAGACAATGGGGATGATCCGTCATTCCAGCCCCCATCCCCCTGCCCTAGCGTGTTCACTGACGTTGGTGCTGCAGCTTACTTTGGCTTGCAACATCCCACACAGAAGGTTCTTTCGGATTACTTTTCGATGACTATCAGCAATGCCCCGCGATTATGGCTAATTGACGACAACATCGTTGGCACAGGCGGGCACTTTCTCGAATTGGCTTCGTTGCTAGCGGCTGGGGGAAAAGATCTCGGCTATGTACCTCGCCTCGCAGTGCACCAAAAATTCAACGAGCAGCATGGCGATCTGATTTGTGAGCCGGTTTTTAGCATCCATCGCATGAGACGCTGGTCATTGGGCGTGGATGGTACATCCAGCGTGAAACGAAACACCCAGGGGACGCCGATTGGCAGTTCTCGCCTCGAGCGGGTTTGGCATCAAATGCGGGATCCCTTTTCTCGCCAAAATGTTAGGCCGGAAAATATGCTGCAAGCATGGTCTGACGGCTTTTTGCAGGTCGTTCGACAGAAAAAGATGCGTCCCGAAGATCGCATTGTTGTTAATACAGGCGATGATTTTCAATTACTGGCCCTCACGCGAGCATTGCGGCAACTAGGCTCCGAAAATCCGCTCACGGTTCATGTGATTCTTCACTTCGCTCTTTATGAGGGTGATAGCGTCAATGGAGAGGCAAAGCTTTACGGTGAACAGGTCAACGACGCGATTAGCATGATTGGGCAGCATAAGGTCCATCTGCACGCTACGACTGAGCCTCTCGCAAGGCAGCTTGAAGAAGTGGGTGTCCACGCAACTGCTATCCCTTATCCGGTTCGACCAAGGTCTGAAAGCGGGAGCCAGCCAAGCATCCTAAAAATGCAGCAACAGCCACTCAATATTGTGTTGGCTGGTTTGCCGCGGGCGGAAAAAGGACGTGGGCAAATGAAGTCTGTACTTTCCGAAATGTGGGGTTCCCACCTGCAAACGGGCAATTTTCGGTTGGCGATGCAGGTTCCGGAAAAACGTTGGAAGCGGATGGTTCCACTGCACTTGCGAAGCGTCTTTCGGAACGCAATCGAAAACCAGGGACAGGACCCCGAGAATCGACTTGAAGTGCAGTCAGGGAACCTCGATGAGGAGTCCTATAACCTCTTTTTGGACTCTGCCGATGTTGGATTGTTTTTGTACAACCCCCAGCGTTACCTGGCACGGTGCAGTGGCGTGCTTTTGGAATTGCTGATCCGTGGTGTACCTGTCGTTGTTCCCAAAGGTTGCTGGCTCTCAGAGCAACTGGATTTAGCTGGAGGTGATGGCAGCATTGGTTACAGCTACACCTCAACCAAACAGATCCCGGCCTTGCTTCACCAGATTCGTCGGGATTATCCGGATTTAAGCCGAATGGCAGGGCTGCACGCGGAGAAAACACTGCGATTGCACAATGCGTCCAATACGCTCCGCACGATGGGGATTCCCGACCAAGCAGTGGCCGCTTTGCGTGCATCATGAATTCGTACCACGAAACGTCGCTCGTCACCAATCAAGCCTGTGGTGGGCGAACTGAGCGAGCTAGGCCAACGGCGTAGCCTGGTCTCCACTCTCAGTAATGCTGCCTTCGTGCAGTGTACAGATATCGCTTCTGAATCTAGCGAAGCGAAAGTAATTCAACGCCGAGCGAACGTGCTGCGGTAGCAGTGTCACGTTTTGCTGAGTCAGATGACGAACACTTGATTGCACTCACGCGTCGAGATTCGATGAGCCGCGTTTAATATCGCGGCGACTCGCTCGGTCGCGAGTTGCCACGAGGTGGGAATTCTAACCTTCGACTTCGATGCCCATGCTGCGTGCCGTGCCTTCAATCATGCGAACAGCTTGGTCGACGCTGCGAGCGTTGAGGTCAGCCATCTTCTTTTCAGCGATATCCTTGCACTGGTCACGGGTGACCTTGGCAACTTTCGTTTTGTTAGGAACACCACTCCCTTTTGCGATACCTGCTGCCTGCTTTAGCAAAGATGCGGCAGGTGGGCTCTTGGTGATAAAGTCGAAGCTACGGTCGTTGTAGACAGTAACGATGACAGGGATGGGTGTGCCAGCGTATTCCTTGGTGCGGTCGTTGAAGGCTTGGACGAATTGACCAAGGTTGACGCCGTACTTACCAAGGGAGGTACCGACTGGAGGAGCGGGAGTGGCTTGTCCGCCGGGGACCTGGAATTTTGCCTGACCTGTTACTTGCTTTGCCATGTCTCGAAATCGGTTGTCTGTGTTTCAGTAGTTGTTTCAGTAGTTACTTGTCGCAATGTGCAGCGAGGCTGATGTGGCTATCGATGCCGCACCTTGCTGCGTTCCGCTTCCAGCCTTAGAGCGGCTCAACCTGCCAGTGATCCAGTTCCATGGGCACACTGCGGCCGAAAATATTGATAATGACCGTGATCCGGCCATTGGCTTCGTCGACAGCATCGACATCGCCTTCCTGGTTTTCGAAGTTCCCTTCTTTGACGCGAACACGATCGCCGACTTTGAAAGGAATCCCGATCTTGATGGGGGCTTCTTCCTCTTCAGTTTCGCTCGGTCGCGTAATGAACCGCTCGATGTCCGACGGTTCCATCGGCATGGGCTTGCCAGCGGCTCCGGTGAAGTCACTGATGCCATTGGTTTCTCGAACGAGGAACCAGGTGTCATCGTTGATCAACATGTTGACCATGATGTAACCGGGCAGCAACTTTCGTTTCGAAACGCGTCTTTGTCCAGCTCGAGTGAAGGTCGCGACGTCTTCGGTGGGCACCACGACTTCACCAAAGAACTCTGCCATGCCTTCCATCTTTACACGCTTTCGCAGCGCGTCAGCGATGGAGTCCTCTCGGTTGAACGCGACCTTGAGGATGTACCATTCCATGCTGCCGCCCTCTTGTGGCTCGCTGGCTGGCTTGTTTTCATCGACAGGCGCCGGAGGTGGCGGTGCCGGAGTTGCTGCCGCTTCCGTCACGGTCTCCGTGGACGCATCGTCAGTGCTCGGGGTTTCCGCTGCTGCCGGTTCGCCGGCATCCGGAGTGTCTTGGGGATCGTCTGAGGTTTCGGCTTCGTTCACGTTTTCAACGCTGTTGGGCAGTAGTGATCGATGAGGGTATGAGACACTATATTAATAACAAAGTCGGGCGTGTCAGGTCGTCACTCCCAGCGTGACGAAAACTTGTTGCCAAATTACGTCAAACAGGAAGAGTGAGATCGCCAAGAAGAAAATGGTGAAGATCACCACAATCGCGGCTCGGACCAGTTCTTCTTTGCCTGGCCAAGTCACCTTGTTCATCTCTGCTTCGACTGCGATCAGGAAGTCAGCGAAGCTGGGGAGATTGACGGCACGAAATCCGAACCATGCTCCAAAAAACAGCAAACCCAGAGAAATCCCCGGAATCAACCACTCGGTGCTTTCCGTGAACCATCCGCTTCCTCGCAGGGTCCCATGCAAAGACCAGCAGCCGAGTCCGACGATCACCCAAATCGCCAACGCAGTCAGTTGGCGGACAATTCGCCCTTGGGTTGGCTTGTAGACCTTTGTTTTGGCTAGTTCTCCGATCATCGTTCCGATGAGAGAACCATTTCCGGTCGCCGCAATGTCTTGTGACACCTGTCTGCTCCTGATTGTGTAATGGATCAATCACCCGTCCGTGGCGACCGACTTTACGATAACGCGATTGTTTCTGTCCAAGCCATTTGCCTCCCTGCAAGCGGGAGAGGCAGGCGGCCTGCTGATCTGTTTGTCTTCCAATTCAAAGCAGGGGCGGAGGGACTTGAACCCGCAACCGCTGGTTTTGGAAACCAGTGCTCTGCCAATTGAGCTACACCCCTTCGACTCAGGGGGCACCCGTGAGGTGACCCATGATCGTACAGGAAACGCCTTAAATAACCAATGACCAACGAAGTCAAATGCTTCGCTGGCCATCAGAACTACGAGCGTTTTACCCGTTTTCGCGTGGAAATCTGATCACACGCTTTTACTCGAGGATCTTGGTGACAACACCCGATCCGACCGTTTTACCACCTTCGCGAATCGCGAAGCGGACACCATCGTCCATCGCGATTGGCTTGTGAAGCTCAACCGTGACTTTGACATTGTCGCCTGGCATGCACATTTCTGCACCCACCAAGTCAGCCGTTCCTGTCACGTCCGTTGTGCGGAAGTAGAACTGAGGACGGTAGCCGCTGAAGAATGGTGTGTGTCGACCACCCTCATCTTTGCTCAAGCAGTAAACCTCTGCCTCGAACTTGGTGTGAGGAGTGATGCTGCCTGGTTTTGCCAAGCACTGACCACGCTGGATATCTTCACGCTTGACACCACGAAGCAGGCATCCAACGTTGTCACCCGAGCGGCCTTCGCCCATTTCCTTGCGGAACATTTCGACGCCGGTGCAGGTTGTTTTGGTTGATTCAGCTGACAATCCGACGATTTCAACTTCTTCACCAACCTTCACAACTCCACGCTCGATACGACCTGTTGCTACCGTACCACGACCTTCGATCGAGAAGACGTCCTCGATTGCCATCAGGAATGGCTTGTCGTCTTCGCGGACAGGCTCAGGGATGTACTCGTCCAACGCGTCCATCAGTTCGCTGATGCACTTGCTGGCATCAGGATCTGCAGGGCTGTTGTACGCAGGAAGTGCTGAACCACGAACCACAGGAACATCGTCCCCAGGGAAGTCGTACTTGCTGAGCAACTCGCGAGCCTCAAGCTCAACCAGTTCCAGCAGCTCTTCGTCATCGACGAGGTCGCACTTGTTCAGGAACACAACGATGTAAGGCACACCCACCTGACGACCGAGCAAAACGTGCTCTTTCGTCTGTGGCATTGGGCCGTCCGCAGCTGAAACCACCAAAATCGCACCGTCCATCTGGGCGGCACCGGTGATCATGTTCTTGATAAAGTCAGCGTGACCGGGGCAGTCAATGTGAGCATAGTGACGGTTGTCCGTCTCATACTCAACGTGTGCCACTGCGATCGTCACTGTCTTGGTATCGTCACGCACGGTACCGCCTTTGGCGATATCCGAGTAACCCTTCGCTTCGGCTAGGCCCTTGGCAGCTTGCACTGCAAGGATAGCACCGGTGGTGGTTGTTTTACCGTGGTCAATGTGGCCGATGGTCCCAACGTTAACGTGGGGCTTGGTCCGTTCAAAAGTTGCCTTAGCCATTTCTAATTCACCTGCATCCGACCGTGCCATTACTGGCCAGAGATACGCTCCGGATCAGCCCAAATTGATAACGACCGTGTTCACACCCACGGTTTGACCGCCGTCAATCCAGCCGCACTGGTCTAGCTCGCTCAATCAGTATTGAAACGAATGTCAAAATCACGCCTCCCACTGTGGGAAGCGTTGTCTACACAATGTTCTTCTTCAAAAAACCACCGAATCTGTATTCAATCGCTAGATTTGGTGGCCATAGTTGTTGCGGAATCAACCGATTCTTGCAATCACTGATTAGCAAAATCTGGATAAATCACAGCTTTCTCATCACAGTTGAAAGCAATGCTCGGAGCCTGCCGCCGCCAAAGAGCTGCTGATGGGACTTGAACCCATGACCTCTTCCTTACCAAGGAAGTGCTCTACCACTGAGCTACAGCAGCTTGTTGACAAGCGGGTGAAGGGAATCGAACCCTCGTATTCAGCTTGGAAGGCTGCTGCTCTACCATTGAGCTACACCCGCAGTGAGAACCGTTGAGATGATGGATCGTGACGAACAAATCGTCAGTTGTCTATCACTCGCGATTCCTGAATTGTCGCGTTTACCTCGATCGCCGAAGAATCAGGTTCGGCAATTGCAAGTTACAGAGACAGTGGCCGGCAGTTAACACGTATTCTTCAAAGTGGGGGCTACAGGATTTGAACCTGTGTAGGCGTAGCCAACGGATTTACAGTCCGCCCCCTTTAACCACTCGGGCAAACCCCCAAAAATCTCTTACTTGTCTGTCAATTATTGCCGTTTTCCTCTGCTATATCGCTTTCTTTCCTCTTTCGACGACGGCCTGATTCTTGCATTTCTCTTAAAAAAGAGCCAGCGGAGGGATTCGAACCCGCGACCGGCTGATTACAAATCAGCTGCTCTGCCAACTGAGCTACGCTGGCAAGTTGTTTTCAGTCAATGACTTACAACTTACTTTCAAGTGGAATACCCCGCCCGATTACGGCCGCTCGCTTCGCGTTTGAACCGTCTCTCAAGCTCCCTTGAAGAGCTCAATTGAAACAGGCAGGTTCGCCACATGAGGCGGGGAGTGTACCAAATGTTCGGC
>CAXGRW010000236.1:0-7858 GCA_964012125.1 uncultured Rhodopirellula sp. | reverse complement strand
ATGTTTTCTCCCGCACCGGTACGATAAGTCGTATCGATGTCTTTTACAACTTCAAACAAGGTTGTTGTTGAATAGGTGACTGGTCGGGAAGAACGCATTGTTGAATGTCGCACGGTTCCGTGCCCAAAATTTGGTTCCCCCACGCACGTAATGTGCACTCGAGAATAAAGCAAAAGGAAGTTTTCATGCACTCATCTCTTTTTTTACGCACCGTTTTCGCCAGTACCTGTTTTGCCCTGCTGAGTGTTTCATCGCGGGCCGACGAGCCAACGGTAAACACGGAGCGCAAGTTGGTTTGGGAAGATAACTTTGATGGAGATTCGCTTGATTACTCCAAGTGGGGTGTCGAGGTGAATGCATTCGGAGGTGGCAATGGAGAGTTGCAGATTTTCACTGATCGAAAAGATAACATTCGCGTTGAAGGTGGGAATCTGGTTTTGGAAGCTCGTCGCGACAGCGCGAACATCATGGGGACAAAGCGGGAATATTCTTCGGGTCGTGTGCGCACCAAGAATCGTGGTGACTGGAAATATGGACGCATTGAAGTCAGAGCCAAGTTGCCAGCCGGAGCAGGCTTATGGCCAGCGATCTGGATGCTTCCAACCGGTGACAAATATGGTGGATGGGCGAAGAGTGGTGAAATCGACATCATGGAGTTTCGTGGGCAGAATACAAATGAGGTGCTGGGAACTCTGCACTATGGAGATGCATGGCCCAAGAACACGTCATCAGGAAAAGAATACAAACTTCCGAAAGGAAATTTCACTGATGGCTTCCATACATTTGCCATCGAGTGGCAGGCGGGAAAAATGCAGTGGTACGTCGACGACAAGCTGGTTCAGACTCAAACCAAGTGGAGTACGACTGGTGGAGCATTTCCTGCTCCCTTCGACCAGAAGTTCCATCTGCTTTTGAATCTATCGGTCGGGGGAGGGTTTGTTGGACCCGTCGGGGCAAACACCAAGTTCCCAGCTCAGTACATGATCGATTACGTCCGGGTTTACCAGTAGCCAAGGTTCCGCTGCGGTGGCATCGGTTTGGTTTCAGCGGAAGGGCGACATTGGGTGCCCCTTGGCTTCGGGTGCACTAGGCGACAGTTGTGGAGGCACCAGATGTCCTTTCTGCAGACGAGGGGCAGGTCGCTGTCTTCGTCTGTCGGCGTGGTTCGCCTTGGGAGCCTCGAGTTCACTCACAAACGACAAGAATAGAACACTTTGGTTTCAGCTTTTAGGTCCCGTGCGTGGGATCGCTCGCTTCGGATTCGCATCACCTTTTCTGGTTAGGGTGCATCCTTTTGTGATGCCCCGCTGCACCAGATGTTGAGAGTGACTGAATTGGTTTTTAAATCAATGTTCTGAACTTGGATTCGCGTGATGGGCATGCCAGTTCTCTGGACGAGATCGGCCTGAAGTTCGTCTGCTTTTTCAGGTGCCAAGAGGTCAAGGCGATCATACTCAACGACATGCTTTTTGGATTTCTTTGAGGCCATGCCTTGAAGACCCGTGTTTGATTTGCCGTTGGCGACAAATTTTTCTTTCAGAAGCGCGGCGATAAGAATCAGGCCGTTGGCGGCCATCAACTCCGCGTAACTGGTCTTCTTGTTTGACAATGAATTGATCACCGCAATGCCAATGACGATGAACAGATATGTCATTTCCTTGATTGGTAGTGCATTTGTCCGGTATCGTAGGACACCAAAAATTGCGAACAGACCGAGAGCCATTCCAATACCCAGATCAAGCTTTTTCAGTGCAAAGCAGATGAAGAACACTGTGATGTTCAGCATGCTCACTGTGAATGCAAACTCTCGGTCCTTTTGGTTGGGAAGGATCGCAAAACGCACGATTAGGGCAAGGATCATCAGGTTGAAAACAAACCTGATGAGCATTTTGAAAACGTCATCATCGAATAACGGTACTTCCAAGAATTCCATTGATTGTTTGCTCCGGGACCTGATTATTTGCTTGGCTTTTGATATCGCTGTTCTGGCGATTTTGCAGATTGTGATGAGCAGCGTTGGGTCAAGCAGAATCAGGGTTTCACTGATTCATGTGAGGCATGATCTGACATGCACCTCGGTCGCTGCGTAAATCTAACACACTATCGCACTGCAGGAATGTAACGTTCGGTAGAACACCAAAGGCACGATTAGGTTTCGCTGCTACAGGAGCACGGAATTGAGGGTGAGCAGGTCTTTTGGGGCGTGTGCGTTCAGCAAATGCCAGGATTTGTGGTTGCCTGCGGATTGGGGCAAGCTTGAATTGGATCACTGTTTGACAGCTTCGGATGGCATGGGATCGACTTTCCAGTCGCGATTCTTGCGTACTCCGTAGTACGGATAGTAGTCCCATAGGACTGCACCACCCGTTTGCCGTGGATCATTTGTCTGTTTTAAACGTCTGGTAAGTCGAGTACGAAGACGATCTAGATCCGCAGAGTATTTTGGGTCGCTTGCAACATTCTTCAATTGCCAAGGGTCAGATGTCAGATCGTAAAGCTCTTCTGCTGGCCGTAACCCGAATGCAAGTTGCTGCAACTGTTGAAGTTGCTCGTTTGTGGTTGCCTTCATCATCCAGGTTTTGGTGGGTGAGGTATCAATTTCACCATAGGGAATCGCTCGGGCGCAGACAGAAGCATCCGGGCTTCCCGAAGGCCAGCGACTTGGTTCATGATTCAGGATGAACAGGAAATTGGATGTGCGGATGGCGCGACAAGGATAGCCTTTTCCGCCCTTGCGGCATCCATCGTGACGTTCCATGGCGATCAACGCATGATCTCGGGCAGGTTGCAGTTTGGAGGTTTGATTTTGAAGGATATCTAAAATGCTGCGCCCGGTCATTTCCGCCGGTGGTGCAAGGCCGGCAACTTCGATGAACGTTGGAGCCAAGTCGCTGAGGTTCACAAAGGCATTCGAGACTCGTCCTCGATTTTGGATCCCGTTTCCCCAGCGGATAGCAAGGGGAACTTGCGTTCCTGTGTCGTAGAGACTTGCTTTTGCTCGTGGAAACGGCATGCCATGATCGCTAGTCACTACCACAATCGTATTGTCCAACTCACCTTCCTGCTCAAGCCGGTTAAGAGCACGCTCAACCATCTGGTCGAAATGTTCTACTTCGGTGTAGTAGTCAAGGATGTCACTACGCACCAATGGGGTGTCAGGAAGAGACTGTGGAACAACGACTTTGGATGGGTCTTTACCTGCGGCCAATCCGGCGCCCTGCTGGTAGTGGCGGTGGGGTTCATGGGTCCCAAGCCAAAAGCAGAAGGGGGTGTTTTCCGGGCACTGATCGAGAAAATCTGAAAAGTTGGAAGCATAATCCTTGTTTGAAATTCCGGGCTGGGTTGTTTGCAATCGGTTGCGACTATGTTCCGTCCCAGCTGGATTTTCTGTTCTTCCACCGACTTCAAGGCGACCCGGGCTCCAGCCTTTCCCGGTAAAGCCAGTGACGTAACCCTGTTCTTTCAGCATGTCCGGGTAGGTCGCAAAATGAGCAGGTAGTGTGCTGTGGATATTCCCTGCTTCTTCAAGACGCCATATGTGTTGTCCTGTCAGGATGGCACTGCGCGAAGGCCCGCACGTGGGGGCATCACAAAAGGCATGCGTGAACCGGATGCCTTCTCTGGCAACCCGGTCAAACGCGGGGGTTCTAATCACTTGATCGCCGTTTGCGCCGGTGTGCCAATAGCTTTGGTCATCTGAAATGCAGAACAGGATGTTTGGCAGTTCAGCCCGAGCGACAGATGCCAGGCAGCTAAACAGGCAGATTGCAGCGGCAGTTTTTAATGTGATTGGTTTCATTTTGTTTGCGTCGTGTTTGTTTTTTCACTGGGGTGATAAGAACGGAGTGCTGCCTTTTTAACGTCGTCTTCGTAGAACCATGCCCGTTTGAACTCCTGGTTACCCAGCAAGTTTGCCTGGTCGCGAAAGTGGGGAGATCTTGGGCTGCCACATGATCCGAAGGGTACTAACGATACCGCGCGTACTTTGTCCTTGCCAAAAGCGATGGCTGACATGTACGAGCATCCGACCACGGCAAAGCGTTGCGGACGTAGCAGAGGCACACTGGGCGTCGAGTAGATCGTGAACACGACTCCAAGTGGGCCGGGGGCACCCGCGCATGCTTGACTGGCAGCGAACGGCAGCAAGGAGACACCTGCCTCCATGGTGTCGGCGCTGTACGCGGTTCTTTGCAGGCGGTGAACCTCTCCCCAAGGTAATCGCCAGTCGCCATGGAGTTCTTCGAGTCGTTTCGCAACTTTTCCCAACGCGATCAATTGTTTTCGCAGATCACCTTTGTACTCACTTTTGATTCTCTCGGCTTGCGAGGTTCCATAAAGCTCTTCGTACCAGCTTATGCACAGCAGTGCGACTTGCGATTTTTTGTCTGCTTTTCCATCCCACTTGATGAGTGCATCCAGGTACGGTTGCAATTTGGCAGCGAGTTTAGGTTCCGTCTGTTGCATTAGGGTGAATTGTCGTTGCCAATTCGACTTTTCTGTCTTGGGCCAATAAAGCGTTGAATCAAAGCACAGTTGCTGGTACCAGTCGAAACTGACATCGTTTGCATTGGACAGTAACTCTCTTGCAAGTTTGCTGCGACGTTTATCGACGTCCCAATCACGAACCATGTACTTCGGAAAATTCTCGCGTTTTGGATTTCCCGAATCGGTCGTGACATAAGGCGAACAGTTGCAGTTTTGAACATAGCCCGACTTGGGGTTCAGGACTTGCGGCAAGTCCTTGAAGGGATGAATGCCTTTCCACTGCGTCGCCGGGTTGCTGCCATCAACTGTGCGTGTCCAATCAAAACTTTCGTCTCTGATAGGAACTGCACCGTTATAGGCATAGAAAATATTTCCATCTCGGTCAGCGTACGTCACGTTGAACATGGGAATGGCGCACCGGGAAAATGCCTTTTTCCATTCTTGGAAGTTTGTGGCACGAACCATCTCTACTGCCTGGTCCAAGCGTCCGACATCAAACAGACGGGCTACTCTTGCGACGACAGCCTGTTTGCCGTTGAATGACATCACTGGTCCTGTTTCGGTTTTGCGAAACGTGACGGTCTTGGTTTGAACAATATTGTTTTCTTTGATGGAAATCGATTCCTGCCACTCTTCTGCTTGGCGATAACCATCACCGAAGCGATACTTCAGCGGATCTGTGGGGTGGCTGAATTCGATTTTCCATGAGTCGGCGACATCGGGCTGATTCACTGTGTAAGCCCATCCCAAGTATTCGTTGTGGCCGAGTACAGGGATGGGGTTTCCAAAGAAGCAGGCACCCGAAAAGCGGAGCGTTTCCTTGCTGTGCAGATGCATCTCGTAGAATTGGCCGATTCCGTACCACGGTTGGTGTGGATTGATGAACAGCATTGCCTCACCGGACTCAGTTTTTTGCGGAGCAATGGCCCATGAATTTGAGCCTATTGCCTCGCGTACATCTGACTCAAACTGGTTGGGTGGATCGAACCAGTTCCAACTGTACCGTGGTAGTTTTTGGTCGTGTAAACTTAGCTTTGCATCCTCAGGACGAGGCTTCCTGGCTCCGCTTCCGCCATAGGTCATCGTAAGCATCAGATAGCGGTCAATCGCCAATACGTGCCACGCTTCAAAACGTTCAAGCAGCCGTGGTTTGACGGATGGGTCCGTTGCCAGCAAGTAATTCACGCCGGCGGCAAAGGCTTGAAGCAGCTTCTGGCTTTCGGGAGGCAACTTGGCGAAGTCGGCTTCCGAGCGTCTCGCGAGCTCAAAGCTGCGTGCCAATAAGTCTGTTTTTAATCCGTCTTTGCCGCGCACCTCAGCGTACCGTCCAATGGCTTGGATTGTGGTGTCCTCAAGTTGCCAAAAATAGTCCTCTGCTTGTGCATAACCAGCCCCAAACAGTGTGCTTTCATCCGTGTCGCCAAACAGATGTGCAACTCCCCATTCGTCGCGATGAATCGTGACATGTTGAGCCAGTTCGTTACTGCTTAATCGTTGCTCGTCTTTTTGGTTGTTATCTGCCGCTAACACGGGATCTATTTTTAGACACGACACAAAAGTGCAGGTCATGAAAAATGCAGTGGTTAGGAATCGGATTTCTATCATTTGGTATTTGTCACAACGAAAGTGTCGCTTGCCATCTTTTCTATTAGCAAGGTGGTATGAATGCTGTTGGTTTACACCGCTGTCAATAAATGATCCCAACACGGCGGTAGAGGTCGGCAAGGATCCAAAGTGGACCGATTAACAGGAACTGAAGATCATTTGCGAACGCAGGTCGTTTACCTTCAATGTGGTGTCCAATGAATTGACCTGCCCACGCAAGGATGAACAACGGTATCGCCCATTGCCATGCTTTTAAGCCGATCCACTGCTCGGTGTGGCTGAGAATGAAGATCGAAATTGACGCCAGGATGACCATCCCAATCGCAAGGCTTGGAGAGAGACGCGTGTAATAGATTGAGGAAAGAATCATGACGGCTGTTGCGGCATTGAACCATGGTCCCCACTGGGCGATTTGTGGCGGCACTGGGATCGACCAAAGAAGTCCAAGAATGCTAAATACGATTAGTGGCACGCAGACAAAATGAATCTTTTTGTTCAATGTGTCTTGGTGATAAAGCGAATACTGATTCAGCCATTGGTCGATAGTCCTTTGTATTTCCGGACAGCTTGGCGTTGCATTCGCTCGGTCGCTCTTTCGAGTTTCTTGGATGTCAGACTGGTCGTGCGATGGGGCGTTTGCAGGATTGACACTGGAGTCACATTGAGTGGGGTCCGCTGTTTGGATGGGGTCACCGCTGTTTTGCGCAGTCATGTCAACGTTGCTTTTCGTGTAACCCGCGGTCATGAGCGTCGTGTGGCGACCGTTGGTGAGATGCGAAATCAAGGTGCTTTACGTCCCGCGTATGTTACACGATTTTGTGTAACAGGAAGTATTCACTGACGAGTAAAACTTAGCCGGTGACCGCATGCCAAAGTAATTTGGGGAGTCTGAGGGCGGAGGTGTGCAGGTAAAGATCCAGTAAGTCCCATGACACTTTTTCGGGCTGCCGATGCGATGAGTACCAAATCGGTTTCGGATGCATTCGTAAGGGCGCGGTCAGGATTGTTTTCTCAGGGTGCTTTAGCAGGAAGGTGTTGTGTACAAAGCCAATGCCGCTTTGGATGTTGCGTAAGTTCGCTCCGGGGAAACCACCCCAGGGTGGCGACATCAGGGCAAAGGAAATGGCCGTCCACTGGTTAATCCCGATTGTGCCGTACTGCAAGTTCCGCAACGTCTCATCAAGGAGTTCGGAATGTTTGCGGCGAAACGCACTGGGGATGGTAAGACTGGCTGCAAGAGTGCCCCAGATATCTTGATTGAAAATGTCCTGTACCTGTCCGAGGAAGTTCTGTTCATTATCCGAATCCAATACCAATTCACCGCACACGCAGGTGAACGATTCTTCGTTGACCAAGTGTGGCGTTGCCTTGGGATCGATATCGCGTTTTACGGTCCATGGCAGGTAGTCACGATCCGCTGCTGGTTTACCGTTGAAGCGTTCAAAGCGACCCGCTGCACCGGGGTAGTAGGCATATCGAGGCGGGGTGGCTGCAAGAAGTGAATCAAGTAAGTCAAGAAACTGTTTTCTCTGTGACCACTGGCGGCAAGTGACAACGACTTTCGTCGCAATGCAATTGAAGGATGCATTGTTGATGATCGACGAGGCAATGGTTTCTGCTTGAGCACGAAGTTCTTTGGTCGAGTAACGGCCTGGGATGACTGCCCATGGACTGACGTTTCCCAGTTCGCTTGTGATCGTTTTTTGCAGAAGAGGACTGCTCTCCTGCTTGCGTTTTTCAGCCTCATCACCGTGGCCCCAGACGATGC
>CAXGRW010000235.1:0-7860 GCA_964012125.1 uncultured Rhodopirellula sp. | reverse complement strand
TCTCTTGCATCTCTTGTGAGGCATGCTGATGTAGCTCGGTACATTACCAGGCAATTAGGTCAAGGTAGTACATCCGATTGGTTGACCGAGTTGGATCGTCTGCTGTCAAACCACTACCCCATCAAAACCAGGGATTCTCTCTCTCCCAAGGCTGTCAAAGCTTATCCTCTGGCGAGCGAGGTTTTGAGTATTGTCGAAGGATGGCTCGCTGAATTTGCAAGTAGAGAGCGATCGATTGCCCAGTGGAGTAGCGTGATTGAATCATGGCTGGAAGTTCTCTATGGCGAAGAGAAAAGCAACGATGCCGACGGGACGAAAACGCAAGATGACAGTGCTGGTTTGACCGAGCAAGAGTTGCGAGGGGCTGATTCAGAACTCACCCTCGGTCCGGCAACGCAAACACGAACACAGCGAGCATTTGAAACAGTTAAGCGGTTGACGCAGCGGTTCGAAAATCTCAATGCGGATCTCGACCTGATTGTCGCGGGCTCCGCTGCTTTGGAGATGCTTTCCGGGCGTCTTGCTGATGCTCGTGTATCCGATCAACGGGGTGACAATGATGTCTTGATTCTGGGTTGGCTTGATCTCTCCTTGGATGATTCGAAAGCGATGGTGGTCGTGGGGCTCAATCATCCCTTTGTCCCCGGTGCGGTGACGAGTGATCCTTTTTTGCCCGGGGCGGTTCGCAGTAAGCTCCGCATGTCAGACAACGAGCGGCGGTATGCACGTGATCTTTACGCCATGCATGTCATTTTGTCTTCTCGCACGTCGATTCGTTTTATCGTGGGTCGCCGGGCTGCAGATCAGACGCCAACGCCTCCAAGTCGCCTGCTGGCTGCTACGGAGCCTGTTAATGCGGCTCGTAGAGTGCGAAATCTTCTTGACGGGCCCCGGAAGTCACTGCTTGTCCATCATGACTGGGACCAAACAACCGAGGGGCTGACATTAGCAATCCCAACCTTGCCCGTGCTAGGAAAAGAAGGGCGTGTTCGAACAATGAGTGTCACCGCTTTTCGGGATTACCTCGATTGTCCTTACCGTTTTTATCTGCGGCATGTGTTAAAGCTTCGGCCGATGGATGACGCTACGGGAGAATTGGCTGCGAATCAGTTTGGTGACATGGTGCATGGAGCCTTGGAAACTTTTGGTGATTGCTCGGATCGGGATGAAACGCAACTCGGAAAGATCGAGGAAGCGTTGCTGTCGCACCTGAGTGACTACGTCGCAGAACATTACGGAAACGCTGTGTCCTCGGCTGTGACCTTGCAAGTGGCACAGGCAGAGCGTCGACTCAAGGCGGTTGCCAAGCAGCAGGCCTCACGAATTGCTCAAGGCTGGACGATCCATGCGTCGGAAGCTGCTGTGAATGAAAGTGATGGTGCAGGCATTGAAGTCGATGGGATGACCATGGGGTTACGAGGCCGTTTTGATCGCATTGATTTTCATGCTCAGACTGGACGCTATGCAATTCTTGACTACAAAACTCATGGACATCGCCCGGAGAAGAAACATCTCAAAAAAGTGGATGGGGTTTACCAGTGGATTGATCTGCAGTTACCGCTGTATCGCATGATGGTGCCCTTCCTGGGGATCAAGGAGGATCCAGCTACAGTTGAGTTGGGCTACTTCAATATCAGCGAAAAAGATGAGGAAACAAAAATCAATATCGCTGACTTTACTCAGGAACAAATGGCTGAGGCTGTAGAGATCATCGAGGGATGTGTCCGCGGCATTTGGGCCGAACGGTTTGAGCCTACGGCAGAGCGTGTGCAGTACGATGATTACGACATGATTTTGCAGACTGGAATCACAAGTCGGTCGGTGGATGACGCGGAAGCTTCGGCTAAGGAGGTGCAGTCATGAGTGAATCGAAACAGAGTGATGGAAGCGAAGGAGATTCAAAACGTGACGACCTTGTCCAAAAAAATGAATCAATTCAGGGTGATCAGAGCCGTTTGCAGGATGAAAAAGGGACGTCGATGAAGAAGGAACTTGCAGACGGTCAAATTACCGACAGGGGTTCTAGCGACAATGCTGTCCCCAATGAAACTAAGGTCGCGGCAGAGAGTTACCCTTCGGAAGGGGACTCCGGTGAAAACGAGGGTGTGACTTCTGATGGGATGTTATTGCCGACGGTGGTGCGGGCTTCGGCTGGAACCGGGAAAACATACCGCCTGACTGCTCGGCTGATGCGAATTTTGCTGCAGGGTGCTGCGCCAGAGTCAATTTTGGCGACCACGTTCACGAGAAAAGCCGCAGGTGAGATCCTTGATCGGGTTCTGTTGACACTTGCTCATGCCGCCAACGAGAGTGATCCAGCAGCCTTGGAAGCGTTGCGTGAACAGGTCGACTTGCCAACGCTACCTCGCTCTGCATGCCTGCAGATGTTTGACAAACTATTGCGTAACGTGCATCGCTTACGTATTTGCACGCTGGACAGTCTCTTTTCGCAATTGGCAAGATCCTTTTCGTTTGAACTTGGGCTGCCACCCGCATGGCGTTTGACGGATGAAATTGAGGAGATGTGGCTGCGTGAACAAGCGGTTGATGCACTCATCGCAACATTGGATCCAGCAGAAATGATGACGCTTCTTTCGATGCTTGGGAAAGGTGAGAATCGTCGGTCGATCGCGAGGGAGTTGCTGCAGGTTGTCGATACTGCTTATAGCGGGCAGCGTCAGTGTGGTTTGAAAGTCTGGGAGAAATTGGCAGCCCCCAAGGCTCCAAGTGACAAAGATCTTGCGGAAGCAGTTCTTGCCATGCGTTCTGTCCAGGTGCCCCAAAAGCGCTTGATGACCCGTTTGGAAAAGCTGGCACAACAAATCGAAACAAAAGACTTTGGTGCGCTTGCTGACGACACGTTGATTGCAAATATTGCCAGCGCAAGACGATTGAACACAGAAGTGAAATACTTTCGTTCACCCTTCCCCGAGGAACTCGATGGTGCGTTCGACACACTGTATGCAGCAGTACGTACGAATGTCCTGAGTCTGTTGAAAGCGCAGAATATCGCAACAGGGAAGGTGCTAGATGTTTACAACAATAATGTGACAGATCTGAAGCAATCTGCTCGCGTGCTGGGATTTGAGGATGTTTCTATCCGGCTCGCGTCACGATTCGCATCGCTGGATCAAAAACTGTTGGGTGATCGCATGGACGGTGCAATTAACCATGTGCTGTTGGATGAATTTCAAGATACCTCCCCAGTGCAGTGGCAGGTCCTGCGACCGCTTGCAATGCGCGTAACAGATCCTGAAACAGCAAAGGACCAAGGTCAAGACGAGCGTGCCGTTGGGCAGTCGTTCTTTTGTGTGGGTGACACCAAACAGGCGATTTATGGCTGGCGCGGCGGTGTGGCAGAAATTTTCGATGCGGTGGCAGATCAGATACCAGATGTTGTCGAGGATGAGCAGAACATAAGTTATCGCAGTAGTCAGGTTGTCGTCGATGTTGTTAATCAAACATTTAAGAATCTTATTCGACATCCCATCGCAGAGGCGGTTGATGCTGATCCCACTAACAAGGCAACCTATGAAGCTGCTGCGTTAAAAACGTTTTGCAGACGTTTCCCAGAGCACAAGGCATTCAAGCAAGGGTTAACTGGCCATGTACAGGTCATGACTTCTGCGAATCCAGAGAATGCAGATAGTGAGGCTCGGCAGCAGGCATGTTATGAACGCGCCGCAGACTTGGTGGCTGAGTTGAATCGCAAGGCTCCCGGGAAATCGATTGGTATACTGACACGTACGAATCGTGGTGTTGCTCAGTTGATCTTTATGCTGGAAAACCTTGGGGTCGAAGTCAGCCAAGAGGGTGGGAATCCGCTGACTGATGCAGCTGCTGTCGAAACAATCCTCTCTACCTTGATGATGGCAGAGCATCCTGGCGATGGCCGATGGGAATTTCACGCGAGGTCGACACCGTTGGGCGAATTGCCCCAATTTGGACCTGACTACGTGCGGGACATGGTTGAGGAACGAGGTTTGGCTGAATCGATTGAGTTTTTTGCCGGAGTTTTGGCTCCTGCTTGTGACGAGCGGGAAACACTGAGGTTGGAACAATTGACCCGTCTGGCCATCAGTTATCAACTGCAGGCAGCCCCGAGGCTCAGGGACTTTGTTCGTTTGGTTCGTGAAAAACGCGTCGAGCGACCACAGATAGCACCTGTTCGAGTCATGACGGTTCACCAGTCCAAGGGCTTGGAGTTTGATGCCGTTGTGTTGCCGGAACTTGATGGTGCATTGACGCGTGCGTCAGGTAGCTCCGTCTCGGATATCAAAGAGATAGGTGAGCCGCCCGAAGGAATCACACGTTACCTGAACCAGAAAGCTTGGCACTTTTTGACCGGGCACTGGCAGCGTGTCTTTGGCGCACAGGCAGCCGGTGGTATGACAGAAGCTCTATGCTTGTTGTATGTAGCGATGACGCGAGCCCGTCAAGGCCTGTACATCATCATGCAGCCTGCGAAAAAATCGGCCTTCGATGTGAAGACTGGAGCATCGCTGGTCTATCACGCTCTCGGCTGTGAGCAGGATCCGACTGAAAATGACGTTCTGCTCTATGAACATGGCGATGAAGATTGCTGGGCGGATGCCATGACTGATACGGAGGTCGTGTGCCAACAGAACGCGGGCGAGATCGAACGTGTGATTCAACGCCCTGGTTCCGTCCGAATTATGTTGCGCACCGCGCAGGACGCTCAATCCGCATCAGCCAACGGTTAGGGTAAAGTCCGCCTTCATTTTTGACGGCGAGTGGGATACTACGGTTTTCCGATGAGGAAAAGTTGCGTACCAGTTCGGACGACGAAGCCGTTCGGAGTGGGGGCAACACCATATTGGATCTCTCCGGCAAACCCACCGGGGCCCCCTCCACCTGCAGACTTCCACAGTCGGTTCTCATCGAGGATTTCTTTTTTCGGTCCCGCTTGCACAATTGAAGTGCGTCCGTCTTTTCCGAAGAAGAAAACATGGTCGCCAACACCAACGGGCGTTGCCCAGTTGCTGTCGGCTAACCTCGCGGTGTATTTGGTTTCACCTGTGCCGACGTCGATGCAATACAGAACACCTGCCCGATTCGTGTAGTAAGCGTGCCCCTTGTAAATGATGGGCGAGCCAAATGAACTGGTTGCATCAGTGCTTTTCCAAACGATGTTGGGAGTGAAGCCGCCATCCGATGAAACAATTTTCATCAACAGGTTGGATTCCTTAGCTCCCTCCGACGCTTCTCCATTTCGGCCGGGAGAGGCACCGACTAGGAATGTACCTTGGCCAGCATCGATGGTTGATGGAACCGTGTTGCCGCCGACATCGTCGTAGCTCCAAAGAAGTTTTCCATCTGCGGGGTCATAGCCGTCGACTGAACCAGAGGATGAAATCACGATCTGATCTTTACCCTCGATATTTACCATCATGGGTGAGGACCACGAAATTCTGCTTGCCCGATCGGTCTTCCATGTCGTCTTACCCGTCTTCTTGTCAAAGCCAGCGATGTAAGACGGTCCATCATTGTCGGCAACGATGAAAATCTGATCATCAAGCTGGGCAATCGAACCACCCAAGCCGAACCGGCCCACGAATTTTCCATAATCCTTGATCAGGTCTCGTTCCCAACGCACCTCACCATCCGGAGTCAATGCAACAAGGTTTCCGCTTTCAAAAAAAGCAAAGACGCCTGAGGCATCTGCTGACGGACTCGGTGCCGCACGACTGGTGTAAACGTTGTTGGCGACGAGCAGACTACTGGGGAATGATTTCTTCCACAGCAATTCGCCTGTGCTCAAGTTGTGGCACGAAACAAGATTGTTGTTTTTCATCGGTCCCTCGACCGCCGTCAGGTAAATGCGATTACCGACGATGACTGGGCTGGATTGTCCATGTCCCGTTAATTCGGATTGCCATCCGATCCCCTCATCCGGAGCCCACTTGAGCGGTGGTGAAAAATCCTCCGCAGCGGATCGTGATTTACCGCCGAGGAATGCTGGCCAGTCGGCATTGGCTGTTTGCGACGGTAGGGTTGCAATTGCCACGACTGCCAGAGCAGTAAAAGCGAAGGTGAATCTTGGCATGGTGAAAGTACCTGTGGTGTGTTTGTTTTTGGAACCCGAGCGGTGATTGCGAGTCAGGCAGACGTTGTTGGAAAGGAGAATGCTGCCGTCATGGCTAAGTCACAAGACGAGATGTGTAGCTATCACCGAGCGTTCTATACGACCGAAGCCATTTGGTCGACACCAGCACCCTGAATCTCGCTTGAACTGTACTGCTGTGTGAAGCCAGTGCGTGTGAAGCCAGTGCGATGCGACGAGTGTGTGCGATGGGGCGAGTGCGGGCTAAGTGAAAATGTCTTCGACGATCTTGCCGTGTACGTCCGTTAATCGAAAATCTCGCCCAGCGTAGCGGTACGTGAGTCGCTCGTGATCGTAACCCAGTAGTCTCAGGATCGTGGCATGCAGGTCGTGCACATGCACACGATTTTCGACTGCTTGAAAACCTAGTTCGTCGGTGCACCCGATCGCCTGTCCACCCTTAACGCCTCCACCGGCCATCCAGCAGGTGAAACCGTAGTGATTGTGGTCCCGACCGTTCATTTTCCCCTGATTGGATCCCTCTTTGGGCATCTCAACGACGGGGGTTCGACCGAACTCACCTCCCCACAGGACGAGTGTTGAATCAAGCATTCCGGTGCGTTTCAGATCACTCAATAGAGCGCCAATCGCCTGGTCGACCCCCTCAGCAACACTGCGGTGTCTTTTCGCGAGGTCATCGTGGTTGTCCCAGGGTTGTCCAGCGCCTGTGTACAGTTGGACAAAGCGAACGCCGCGTTCGACTAAACGCCGTGCGATCAATGCTTGTCTTGCAAACGCGCCCTTGCCATACATTTTGCGTGTCGCGAGAGGCTCGTGTTGAATGTCAAATGCAGTGGAGGCCTCACTTTGCATTCGATATGCCAACTCAAAGGACTCCAGTCGTGAGTCGAGTCTTTTGTCATTATCTCGTAAACTGGCATGCTGCCGATTCAACTCCTTAAGCAAGTCTAGTTGTTGTCGTTGATCCCGATCAGAGACCCGATGGTTTCGGATATGGTCGATCAGTTGTTCGACTCGTTGTCCGCTTGTGTCAATATAGGTCGCTTGGTATTTACCGGGTAAAAATGCATTCTGCCAGTTTTGAGATTCCTTGATGGGATATCCACCAGGGCACATGGTTACGAAGGACGGCAGGTTTTCGTTGCCGCTTCCCAGTCCGTAGGAAATCCAAGATCCCATGCTTGGCCGCACCAAACGCGACTCACCTGTGTTCATGAGCATTAGCGATGGCTCATGGTTCGGCACATCGGCATGCATGGATCGGATCACACAAATATCATCCATGTGTTCCGCAGTGCGTGAGAAAATTTCACTCACGGGTAGGCCACATTCACCATACTGTTTGAACTTGTAAGGTGATTTCAGGACGTTTCCAGTAGGCCGCTCTGTACGAAGATTTTTGGTGGGGGCCGTTTGACCATGATATTTTTCCAAGGCAACCTTGGGATCGAACGTATCGACATGGCTCGGACCCCCATTCATGAATAGATGAATGACATGTTTGGCTTTGGCGGGGAAATGGAGAGGCACCGCACCGATTGACATGTTTTCCCGAGCCAGAAGATCCGTCATTGCGACACTGCCAATACCTGCACCGCAAGACTTAAGGAAGCTGCGACGTGTCGACGGGCGGTGGTTTAACATCGTTCTTGTAACGCGTTCCATGAAAGGGGATTGGGCAGGCTTGGAGTTTTGCAATTGACGGTTCAGCCTGCAGGTTGTGTCGTCGTTGTACCTGGGACTAATGCAGGGTTCATCTGTTGTTTCTTTTCGTA
>CAXGRW010000234.1:0-7866 GCA_964012125.1 uncultured Rhodopirellula sp. | reverse complement strand
GAGGAAGATCTGCAGGAAGCCATACGGGTTGCACCGGATGACCCGAGGACTCATCGTACGATGGCTCAGTTGTTGAATGCTGAAGGGCGTCGATTTGAGTCGCGGCCATTCATTGTGAATCTCATCCGTCTCAATGCCGCACAGCCCCGTGAACTATTGAGTTTGGTTGAGCTGGCTAGTCCATTTATGTTGGTGGCATTAGACGAGGTGGTGGGGGACCCGACGAATAGCCTGTTGGAATTGGGCAAAGCGAGGTACTTGCTGGTTGCTGATGTGGATCCGGAGGCGGCACTTGAAAAAGTAAATCGCTTGGCGACGCAGATATCGCATCCTGCCCTGGATGCTTTTCGTGGTCGTTTGATAGCGGAGATCGCAGATGAGGTTGCGTTTGAAAAGTGGCTTGAAGGTGTAACGCCGGGAACTGAGAAACAGCCTGAGTATTGGTCTGCAATTGGCCTGCGCCTTGTTCGCTCAGGTCGTGACAAGGAAGCGATTCGAGCTTTGGGAGAAGCCGTAAAGCTTGACCCGACCGATCGTGCCTCGTTGCGATTGTTTGCCGCTGCTTTGGAACGAGTAGGAGATGATGAAAACGCTGCAGTTGTACGTAAGAACCTTGCCACCTTGGATCAGTTGTTTCGGGTTGCGTCAGTTGCGGATCAAAGTCAGGTCATGTGGATTGCTGAGCACTTGCAGGGTTTGGCACGACCTTGGGAATCGTTGGGTTGGTATCAACATGCCTTGCAGATGCAAGGTGTGGATCCTCGTTCAAGTTCACAATTAAGTGATCGGCTCAATCAGATCGCCGCATGGGAAAAATCGGGAACCAGTGAGGCGGTGCTGCAATCACGTTTTGATCGGCTCGTGGGTATCGATCTTGCCAAGTACCCGACGCCAACTATTGAGGGGATGGAATTGGTAGAGCCGTCGATCGAGTCTGGTCAAGAGACGCCGAGTGATCTAGCGTTTCGCGACATGGCTGCTCAGCTCGGGGTCGATGTTGATTTCACCAGTGAGTATCCGACCAACGAGGTGGACTTTTTTCTTTACCAAGCCAATGGCGGTGGACTTGCCGCTTTTGATTATGATCTGGACGGACTTTGCGATTTTTATGTAGTGCAAACAGGCGGGGATCCGCAGGCAATCGACAGCTCGGAACCCAATCAATTCTTCAGGCAACTGCCTGGTGCCGAGTTCCAAGCCATTGAGCAAGCTGCGGGTGTCGGGGACCGTAGGTATGGCCAAGGCATCTGTGCAGGTGACATCAATCAGGATGGATTCACTGATCTGATCGTAGCCAATATCGGGCAGAATTCCGTCTACGTGAATCAGGGCGATGGCACCTTTCGTAAAGACATCGCTGCAATCGAATCATCCGATGGACGGTGGACTTCCAGTATCGGACTGGCCGATGTGAACGGGGATCATCTGCCTGATGTGATCGAAGTGAATTACTTGAATGACCCTCTGATCTTCCAACGAAAGTGTCAAGACAAGAGGTTGGACTGCACACCGCAGCGTTTCCGAGCTGCTTCAGATCGGATCTTTGAAAATCTTGGCGATGGAACTTACGCTGTCCCAACGACCGGAAGCGGCAGCATGGATGCCAGCCCGAATTACGGGTTTGGTTTGATTGTGACCACCTTTGGTCGTTCGGGTGGAAATGAGATCTTTGTTTCCAATGATGGTGACCTGAATCATTTCTGGAAAAGTTTGCCCGCGGATGCCGCTGGCAATACCGGATGGAAGTTGGTCGAGTCTGCTGGGGTCTCGGGCTGCAGTATTGGGGTCTCGGGCATCAGCCAGGCTTGCATGGGAATTGCTGCCAGTGACTTTGACCGGAATGGTTACATTGATGTGGGTGTGACCAATTTTCACAACGAGCCAATGAATCTTTTTCTGCAGAATGAAGCCGGATTCTTTACCGATGAAGCATTGCGTTTTGGCTTGGTTGAGAACTCCAAAGATATGCTCGGTTTTGGGACGCAAGCAGCCGACTACGACAATGATGGCTGGGCGGATATCGCTGTTCTTAATGGGCATATCTATGATGCACGCTATGCCGAAATCCCATTCGCTATGCAACCGCAGTTGTTTCGCGGCGGGCTGAATGGATTCAAACTTCAGTCTTCGGCGAGTTTATCCGGTTATTGGAAGCGTTCTCAGTTGGGACGCACGCTGGCTATGTTTGACTGGAATCGGGATGGCAAAATGGATCTTCTTGCCAATCACCTTGATCAACCTCTGGCATTGCTGCAAAACGAAAGTGATTCTGGCAACTGGTTGCAAGTGGAACTTGTCGGCACCCTTTCGGAACGTGAGGCGATTGGCGCCAGAATCGAAGTTGAATCAGGTGGCCAACGCTGGGTGGGCTGGCAGATCGCCGGTGACGGTTACATGTGTACGAATGAGTCGCTGATCCATCTTGGTTTGGGAAGCCATGACGTGATCGACAAGCTTACGGTGCACTGGCCCGCAACGGAGTCCCAAGTATTTGAGCAGGTATCTACCAATCAGCGTTACCTATTGGTTGAAGGTCAGGACTCAGTTGTGCCGCGTTAGAATCGGGCTTGTCCGCGGTGGATGCCGTGGATCATTCGTCAAGAAAGACAGGTGAGTTGTCGCATTCCTTGATCAGCCGCTGAACACGTTCGTAGTCCAGTTCGCCATTACGAAAAAGTAATTCTTTTCGTTTCTCCGCATCGCCTTCCTGATTTTCGTACCAGTACTGAGCAATCGCGGCGATGGCGCGTTGACGCGCCTCAACTGGGCCATACATGTTCACTTTGAGTCCTGAGAGCCCCTCGAGGCTGCGCAGCGACCTGCGGGCAATGAACCTGATGGCGAGGTAGGGATCGTCAAGCAGTTGGGCTAAAAACGGCATTTGCCACCCGGTGCCGGAGATTGCCTGTGCAACGGGCCAGCCCATGCTCCACGCGACCAATGCTCGCTGCGACGCATCGCCCTTCAGAATCCACAGCAGTGAGGCTGCGACTTCCTTTTCATCCTTGGACAGCTCGGGAGGGGGAATCTTGTACCAGTCCTGAAGCTTGTCTGCTGTCCACTGCATTGTCTGGTCGAGGTGGCAAAGATTGCACGCGTTTGGCCGACCGGCAGCCAAATCTTTACCAACGTCGGGACTTGTGATGGTGTGACTGCGTATCGCCTTGAGCAACCCGTACGAAGTATGTGGCATGTGGCAGTTGTAGCAACTTGAGCCCGAAGAACCAGCAAGGTGGTGGGTATGCTTCTCGTTGTACTCGTCGGAGGAATGACAATTCAGACAAGCCTGGTCGTCCAAAGCGTCGGTCTTCAGTTGATCGTTAGCCCATTCCTCGGCGGGACGTTCATCGAGTGAGGATTGATGAAGCTTGTGGCAGGAGAGGCAAGTCATTTCGCCTTTTTTATAGCAAGCCGAATCGGTCAACCCGTTATATTCCCGGCCTGACACACGCACCATTCCGTCTTTGTAGAAGGTCGTGTTGAATTTGGCCGCGGCTGGATCGTCAGGATTCATCACTTCCCTGACTTCATCGTGGTCATCAATTCGCAGGACCTTGTGTGACTTGGTCAGGTCTCCCCCCGGGCGGAACCCATGGCCATGAACGTTTAGATGTTCATAGCCTTTGTCGCCGCCTGTCAGTTCGACCACGGAGTGACATTGACCACAGACCATTGCCGATCGCTCTTTGGACATTGCTTCGGGGTTGACAATTGGGTCGTCCCCCAGTTCCGCGTCGGTACTGTTGGTATCGCTATCTTGGTTTCGTACCAACCCGCGGTGGTAGTCGATATGAGGTTGGCCGGGGCCATGGCATGATTCGCAACTGATTCCGAACTCTGCGACTTGGGTGTCCCAACTCTCGGCGTTGGTTGAGCGGACGCGTCGGTGCGTCGAATGGCACATGCTGCAGGTCTGACCCCAACGCCCCGTCTCATGATTCACCGACATGTTGGGCTGCAGGAAAGATGCGTTCCGGGGGATCCATTCCTTAGTCTCCGCAATCCACACGAAGGGTAGGATCGCTGTGGTGCGTTGGTCCCCTGTTGCCCACCAATAGACTTGCATGTGATGAGATCCTGTTGTCATCACGAGTGGAACAACCTTGCGTTTTGTTCGGTCATCGGGAGATTTCTCATCGGGTAAATCTGCCCAAAATACATCGCCTTCACGACGGATTTCATAATCTTGACCAGCAAACGATAGTCGCACACTTTCCAGATTTCCCATCACCACATCAGGGGTCGCCAGTTGCGTCATCGTGCTGTGATATGAATTGGCCCAGGTAGTGTGGTTATCTTGATGACACTCCAAGCACGAGTCCGATCCTGTGTACCCGTTTTGAGGGACCTCGATGGGGCGTGATTGCTCGAAGCTAGCCAAGGTAAGGATCTCGTTCGCAGCAGCATCAGATGCTGTTCCGCGGTCCTTGAGGAATGATTCATTGTCGAGAGCCGTGTTGCGTTGGTTGTCGCCCTGTGGGGCGTTGCCCTGCCCTAATCGGTCATTGGGTACTCCGCGATCAGGAGGCCCCGCGCCAACGGTCGATGGATCTGGTTTTCTGTTCGGAGGCATCACGACTGCGACTACTGCGACGATTACCAGCGGAGTAATCATCGCAATGCCCCAGTTCCGCAAAAGTCGGAAGGAAAGAAAGCCCAAAACAATGCCTGCGATGCCGGCCAGAACGATCGGGGTGGTAATCATCAGGCTCCTTCCGGGCAGAGCATCGGTGAGTTGGTGAGGCTTGAGCAGATCATTCTAACCTGACTTTGTAGAACCGTTAGGGACTGCATTACGTAACGTTCCCACGCCTCAGTTCATCGTTGCGAGAAAAAACGGTCCCGCCGAGCCAGATTCAACGGTAAGCTGGGGTCTGTCGAATTCTCAATGCGTCAATTTTGTGAAATCCTGTGCTCATGCGCCGCAAACTCATCATCGCCATCGCTGGACTGGTCGTCGCCATTGGTAGCTGGTTCTTGCTATTCTCGGCAAGCGAGGGACCTAATGAAGCTGAAATGATGCAGCTGCGTCAAAGAGACGCAAAGCGTCGGGCAGCCGCTCTGGAAGCTGACCGGCGGTCAAAAACCGATCTCGCTCTGCTCTCTGAGCAGGGGCGAGGGCAAGAGTTACCGGACTACCTCGTGTCGGAAATCGATCGTGAGGGCAATTTTTGGTTCGTGGGTAAATCCGACAGCGTTGCGGGGGTCCAGATACCATTCGCACCGGGCAGTCTGCCAATGCCGCCCGTTGAGACTGAACCCCACGGCCAAAACCCCGGTTTCCTGGGGGCAGAGGCTTGTCGTGATTGTCACAAAGACCAATACGAATCATTCATCGAGACTGCTCACCATCGCACGACTAGGTTGGCATTGCCGGATGAGGTTGCTGGGTCATTTGAAGAAGGCAGTAACCGCATGAACACAGGTGATCCCAATGTGTTCTTCACCATGAAGCAGCGTGGGGATGACCTGTACCAGTCGGTGCAGTTTTTCGATTGGGGTTTTGAAGTGCCATTTCACATCATTATTGGATCATCAAAGATGGCTGAGTCTTATCTTTATTGGCATGGCGACCAGTTGTTTCAAATGAACTGTACCCACCTGACCGACGGAGACGAGTGGATCAACAGTCCTGGGTTTATAGACGGGGATGCAATTTACGCCCGTCCTATTCGATCCGGCTGCTTGGACTGTCATGTCACTTATGTGGACTACCGAAAATCGGCTAACCATTACACACCGAAATCGATGATCCTTGGGATCTCGTGTGAGAGGTGTCATGGCCCCGGAAAACAACATGTGGACTATCACGTAGCCCATCCCGACGCAAAAAAATCAGAACACATTCAAGTACCCAGCAAACTGTCGCGCCAAGCTCAAATGGATGTATGTGGACAGTGCCATACCACGAAAAAAGCCCCCATCAATGAACAGGTATTCCAGTTTCGACCGGGCGATAAACTCAGTGACCACTATGAACCCATCGAAGGCAAGGATGAATCGCTGAACAGTGTTCACACAAGTAACCAAGTGGGGCGTCTCTCGCTAAGCCAGTGTTTTCAAAAGTCCGAAATGGGGTGTGTTGAGTGTCATAATCCGCACCGCAATGAACGGGGCAACCTCAAGTTGTTCTCGCAGCGATGCCTCGAGTGTCACCAGCAGGAACATTGCGGCATGCAGGGGCAATTAGGAGACCGATTGGCCGAGAACTGTATCGACTGCCATATGCCAGTGCGGGCTTCCAAGAATCTGCAAGTTGAAACTGATCAAGGGAATATCTTTCCACCTCTGCGAGATCACTACATTCGAGTAGATCAAGAAGCCACAGACGAGTTCCTGAAACGGGATTCGAAGTGAGTCGTGCGGTTGGTGATGACGGGATTACTTGGCGTACAGTTGAAGCATTGCGTCAGACCGTTTTTGTCTCTTCCTGAGTTGAGTGCGGGGGCGAATTGCCAACTTTAAGACTGGACGCATGCCGGTGTTTACTCAACGTTGCGGATGGTCGGATATCCGGCTGGAGGGCATGCTTTGCGTGGAATTGTTGCAGTGTCATGCCGAAGTTTCATGCGGTAGCTGTTGCATAAGCGGCAATCAACCGAGGCAATGAGTGAGCGTTCCGGCTTTGTGGATTGTCGTCTTGTACTGTAGTGGCACGAAAAAACCCCACCCGCGGTTCCACGGGTGGGGTTGATCTTAATCAAGCAGTCTTCAGTAGCAGACTACTGGTTGAGCTGCTCTTCGATTGTTTCGCCGACCGCACGAGTACCGAGAGCACCCCACAACCCGTAGGGACTCTTTTGTCCGGGTGCAGTGTCTGGTCCCATCCAACCGGGCGAGCCACCCGAGCCTCGTTCAATTGGCGGCTTGGTCGAATCACCTGCTTCGACGCTGTCCGTCATGAAGACAACCGCTCCATCACCCATCAGGACGTGAGCACCACCTTGGTGCCTACTACCAGCGGACATGATCGTTTCGTTGTAATCACCGCCGCCACTGAGGTGACAGTTGGGAGCGTTCGGTGGCAGAATGGTTTGGAAACCGGTGTAGTGAGGCCGGAAGTCAGCCCAGCGAACACCACGCATTTGAGTACCACCTGTGGAAACGTTCGCACTGGCTCCCCATCGTGTAGGACGCTCAGGATCGATGTTGACGTTGTTCTTGCACAAGCTCGGATTCATCGCTGGACCGTTTCCGGTACGTGCAAAGTCAGCCTTGATTTCCCGTTGTTGAAGCGAAGTGCAAATCTCACCCCCTGCGATTGTGTTCGACAAACCATCCAAAACATCGCGGAACTTTGAATCGTGTCGAGGCCAGAAGAATCCACGCATCGAGGCACGAGCACGTGTTGCCATCCAGTTCAGGTCTCTAACTCGGTTTGTTGCGTTACCATTGGAGTTGCTCTTGAAGCCAAACTCGTTGATACCACCGTCACGGCTACGGTCGATTGCATCACCGATGCAAGCAGCGTAATTGGACCGTGCTAACCCAGGTGGGCTGTAAGCAGGGTCGCTGGGGCAGCGGTAAGTTGGAACCTGAGTCATCCATGGAACGTATTGAGTTCTCCATGGAGCGGGACCCATAGCGGGCCACATTCCACCCAGTACGTTGCCTGGCATAGTCGTTCCGGGAACAGTCTCAATGCTGGGATTAGAAATCTGCTCCCACAATGCTTGCTGCTCGATGAAAGGAGTGATCGGAACCAGGTAACTCAGGAAGAGTCGGTTGTAGTTATTCGTTGAATTGCCAGCAGTACCACGTTTTGTACCGGTGCCATGCTTTGGCAGTTGTTTGTAGGTGCTGTGATAATTGTGAATGCCCAAACCGATTTGCTTGAAGTTGTTACTGCAAGACATACGGCGAGCG
>CAXGRW010000233.1:0-7874 GCA_964012125.1 uncultured Rhodopirellula sp. | reverse complement strand
CCTTTTCGTTGGTGCTTCATCTCACGATCTTGTTGATGCTGGTCCCTCTTGGTGACACAGTCACTGCTAGTAGTTCAGTCACTGCTGGTAGTTCACTGAGGGCCATCCGAAGATCGGCGATCGGTTCTTTGGGTCGAACGAGCGAGGTCCGATAAAATTGCTTGCACCGCTCACGCGTTTTTTATGGATTGTGAGGTCCGCAGCGGTCGATACATCCCGATGAGGGTCTTTTCGTGGCCGTGGGAGAACTAGGCGATGAGCCTGATCGGGACAATCCAGCAATCAGCGGGGGCACTGCAAGCCGCCCAAGTCGGGTTGCAGGTCGTCGGCAATAATATTGCCAACGCCAATACATCGGGCTACATCCGTCAGCAGCTGGAGCAGGCTTCGGCCTCTGCGGTTCGCGATGGTGGCTTGATTAAAGGGCTTGGTGTCCGGACCACGGGGATCGTCCAGAAAATTGATAAGGCGTTAGCCGAACGCATGTATGGCGCCAAGTCCGCGTTGGACGGTGCTGAGGCACTGCAGCGGGCATATTCTCAATTGGAGGAGATCACAACAGATCTCGACAATTCAGGCCTAAGTCAACAGTTGTCGCTCTTCAACAATTCGCTTCACGAGCTGTCCGCACAGCCGTCGGATAGAGCATTACGCGAGTTTGTCGTGTTGCAGGGCGAAACCCTGGCATCGAACATCCGACGCACCCGCGATTCAGTTCTTGAGCGGCGTGAATTGTGGGATGGCGAATTGGCCAATATGACCGACAAAATTAACCATTTGGCTAGTCGCATTGCGAATCTCAATATCCAGATTGCAGGTATTGAGGGCGGAGGATTGATCCAAAGTGATGCCACGGGGCTGCGCGATCAGCGATACCGTGACCTCGAGGAACTATCGGGTATCCTCAGCATCAATGTGCAAGAGCAAGCTAGTGGAACGGTGTCGGTGTTCGTGGGGGGTGATTATCTGATCAACAGTGGAAACTATCGAGAGGTCTACACGGCTTACAATGAAAAGATGAAGGGCACCGAAGTTCGAATTGTTGAAACTGACTCACCATTGCAGACCAAAGAAGGCGTGCTTGTCGGAACGATGAAGGCACGCGATGGAGTTTTTGGAGCTTTTGTTGATACGATCGACGCGATGGCAACGGGCTTGATTCGAAGTGTCAATGAGTTGCACTCTCAGGGGCAGGGACGGCGAGGATTCAGTGAGTTGGTTGGTTCCTCAAAAACCGAGCCAGCGGTTCCGTTGACCCGCGCGAGCTTGCCTTGGAACGCCAAGAATGGCACCTTCGATGTCAATGTGGTTGATGAGTTGGGCGAGCTAGTTAGTACTCATCGTATCAACGTGAAAATGCTAGATCAGACTAGTGATTCGACGGTTGCATCGATTGTCGCTGACATCGATGCCATTCCGGGATTGCAAGCCGGTGTCACAAGCGATGGCAGAGTCAGCATTGCATCTGAGTCGCCGGTCGCTCACTTCACTTTTGGTCAGGATACCAGTGGATTCCTAGCGGCCGCTGGAATCAACTCATTCTTTACGGGTAGTAGTGCCAGCAATATTGGGGTCAGCGAACGTTTGCTGGAAAATTCAGACTATCTGGCCATTAGCTCAGGCGGTATCGGTGCCGACACCGAGGTGCTGAATCAATTGGTTGATCTTGTCGATGCTCCACTGGATGCATTGGAGGGTAGGTCCATCCGGGAAACCTACGAAGATACCGTCTCTTCCCTTGGGCAGCAGATCAGTCTGCAGCAAAATACAACGATTGGTTTGAAGGATTTTTACGCTACGCTTCAGAGTCAGCACCTCGCGATTACAGGTGTCAATATTGATGAAGAATCCATCCGTATGATTGCCTATCAGCGTGCCTTTCAAGCATCGTCGAGAGTCATCGCTGCAGCGAGTGAGATGCTGGAGTTGCTGGTCGCACTCTAAGTCTTTGGCGGTGTGCCATGCATCGCATCAGTGGTTTGAGCCGCGAGGATCGTCTGACGCCTTTTGAAACGGGTGCTGCTGTGTACAGTCGCACGCATTCTGACTTGGGCGAGCTCGCTGAATTTCTCGCTGAGGTAGTCAAGCTTCTTGTTTGTCCTGGGCATGTTGATTTCGCAGCCTATGGCTGTTTTTGCAATCAGCAAGTCCGGCTTGTTTTTTGCGAGACGAAGGTTTGCTTGGTCAATCACCGCTAGGGGTCGGCTTTTCACCTTTGCGTGTTGGTTTCAAGGTCGCAATCCAACGCTTGTATCCTTTGCCCAACTTCAGCAGCCTGTTCTGAAACACAGACATCGGGGAATGCTTTACATGTCCATGACGGTCAGCTTGGATGATTGCCTTGCCACCAATTTCGTATGCTGTCAGGTATCCATACCCAAAACAATAAGTATCGATGCAAACGAGATGACCGCGATCCAGTACTTGCCCATCAGCTTGTGGCGTATGGCCGACAAGGACTCGCTTACCACTCATGTGGGGACCGGGCAAAGGAGGCATTAGGTGAGTCCAGTATGTCATCATTTCAGTTTGTTCAAACATCTCAATGTCAGGGGCGTAGGATGCATGCACAAAGATCGTGTCATCGATTTCATAGTACGGAAGCAATTCATGAAAAAAGACAAGGTGATTCGATGGAATCTTCGACAGTGAGCCGCCGTAGCTTGCCAGAGTTGAGTTGCCGCCGTTAGCACGCCATACCGAGTCGTCCATGCCGTGGATAGCGACACCCATCAACATGATCTCATGGTTGCCTCGTAATGCGACGACCTGAGTTCGAGTTCGCAATTCAATGACTTGATCAATGACATCACGGCTGTCGGGACCACGATCGATGTAGTCCCCGAGGAATACGATTTCGTCCTCGGGTTGCGGATCGATTGCTTCGATCACCGAGCGAAGTGCTTTGGCGCATCCATGAATGTCGCCGATTGCGAACCGACGCATTTAAAGCCTCGTTCGCTGTGAACAACGATTTGGTGGGGGGCCGCAGTGATACATCATTGTCAGAGAAAGTCAGAGGATATAGCGTTTGTTTGAGAGGTTCAATTCAGGTTCGGGTCACCAAAACGGACGCCCGGGGCCATTTCGTTAAGTATCTCATGCCCACATCGTTTGACCGCTTCTTCCCAGACTTCGTCCGTATTCCAAAAGATGACCTCGGGATCGGGGGTGCCCGACAGCCAACCACCTACACGCAATTCTTCATCCAGTTGCCCGGGCCCCCAACCACTGTAGTGAGAGATGTAACGGACCTTTGCATCTGGCCGTCTTAGCAGAATGCGAAGATGATCGTCGTCACCGGTGATCCAAGCCGGGGGATTGCCTAGGTCAATTGACATTGAACCCCAAGGTTCTGCCGGGTGATCGTGAACTGTGTATGTGACGCCTTGCTGCTTGGTTTGTTCAGGGTTCAGCAATTCGCCAGCGGCATCATACGGGCCACAGGGTTCACCTATTCCAGCAAGGTTGTGCAGCGCGAGTAGTGGACCCTCGACAGGGCCGCCGCAGTGGATCATGTCATCGTCCCGAAGTGACTTGTCGTCTCCACTGTCCTCGATCAGGTCGCGAAATCTTCGTTCGGTTGGACGATTGATTGCCAGCCCAAACGCTCCCTCTGCATCATGGCGAATCACAAAAATAACTGATCGCATGAAGTTTCCATCGGTCAGGTAGGGAGATGCGATCAATAGGCGACCGGAGAGATTGGTTGTCATCGGGCATTCCCAAAATTAAGAGAATCATTTGGATTGTTAGTCACACCAGTGTGGGGTGACAATGCGACGGTTTAATGAGCCGAAGGTATCGCATTTGGATCAGGTCTGTTCCGATCAGTCTGCTTTTCCGCACGCCTGATTTATCTGAATACACGAGTTTTACAATGCCTTGCATCTGTTGCAGCAATGAATTGATGGAGATGAATGGCGGGGGCATTATCTCAAAGCTTCTTCGCGGAAAAAGTTTAATTATTTGTGTGGCCTGATAAAAACAGTTTCCATAGCCACGGACTCATCATCATGCCTGGCTTTGCAGCATCCATGTCGTGTGTCCGGCACCGACTGGTTTGTCATCTTCTTGACCTTGTTTCAGGTCAGCCAGAGTTTCAGGTCAGACAGATTAATCGATTTGGCGTTGGGGTGTGCGTTGCGATTCGAATCTTGCGGCCGTCGATCACCCAAGGCTGGCGTAGCGGCATTCAGTCGTGTTGCAGAGACTATTGCGAAAACTGGTCCTGCCAAAGGCATCCAGCCCATGAAAGTCCGACACCGAAACCCACCAGCATGTTGACTGATGCTGCATCGATTTCGCCCCGTTTTCGCAAGCGATCAATCAGAATTGGCAGTGTGCAGGAAACAGTATTACCAATATCTGCCAAGTCGATTGGCAGGCGGTCTGGAGCAATCTCCATCCTGGTCCGCAGTTGATCCAGCATTTTCCAAGTTGCCTGATGCATCAGGTACTTGTCAATTTCGGACTCCGTCATCTGGTTAGCTGCCAGTATTTCGTTGACGAGTCGGGGGATGGCTTCGACTGTGAAATTGATCAGGCTGGGGCCGTCCATGTACAGTCGGCTCTTCCAGCGTTTTCTGTGTCTTGGCTTGATGGCGTGCTCGGGTAACCGCTGTCCCCCATCGGTAACCAAAAGCATGTCACCACCACTGCCGTCGCTTCCGAATTGGAAACCACGCAAAGTTTGGTTCTCCGAACCGTTCACCAAGGTGGCGGTTGCTCCATCACCGAAAATGGTCCGCAAGCTCCTGTCGTCTTCGTCGATGTACTTGCTGTAAGTTTCGGCGGTTAGCAGCAAGATGTTGTTGGCAACGCCCGATTGCACCAGTCCATCGGCGACCGCCAGTCCGTACACGTAACCGCTGCAACCGAGATTGAAGTCCATGGCGCCGCAACTGGTTTTCAGCCCCAGCCGATCTTGGATCAGGCAGGCCGTGGTGGGCAGCGGATAATCAGGAGTCTGAGTGCAGAGCAGCAGGAAATCGATCGATTCGGCTTGGATTGACTCTGTTTCGAACAGTTTCTGGGCAGCTTTGACAGCAAGATCGCTTGCCGTTTCGTCAGGAGCAGCGATGTGCCTTTGGCGAATCCCGGTTTTTTCCTCAATCAAAGCGAGGTCCCAACGTGGAAACTGCTTCTGCAGCATCTCGTTGGTTTCCACTCTTTCAGGGAGGTGGATCGCGATGGGGCCAAGTTGGGCGTAAGGCACGGTCAGTCCAGTTCCGAGTGTCGTGGACGCCGAAGCGTCGTGCTTCGAGACTACCCAAGGGCTAAGCCTGAATGGAATCGAGCAAAATCTGCAGAAGAGCGATGATGGCTCCGCGAGTGGCTCATCTGACCAATGATTTCAGACAATCTGGCGGTCTGCCCCGAAATGCTGGCACTGCCTGCCACGGGCATGACCCGCTTTTACGGGACCGAAATCAAAATGCAAGAGAGCGGCTGATGGGATTCGAACCCACGACAATCACGTTGGCAACGTGATGCTCTGCCAACTGAGCTACAGCCGCATGATCTATGCCAGATCGAGTGAAGATTATAGGCGGCAGGCCCCGCACGGCAAGGCCTGATTTGAAACCGAGTTTTCTTTGCTCCCCGCTTGCCGATTTTCCGCTTTTCGAGCTAAACTGGTGGGCTTCCGTATAACTGCAGCCAGCGTCTGCCACCGAAAAAACCGTGTCAGAGCGAGATCCAAGCAGCAGCACCAGATGACGGGAGGTGTGTCGAACGCCTCTGCCCGCATTTCCGTCCCGAGCGTTCGGTTCGGATGATTACCCAAAAACGCATAAGAAACCAAGGCCTGTCGCAGGATGTCCACCTCCACTGAGCCCCAGTCAGCTGAAAAACAGCCGATCCAACTCGAAGTTCAAGTAGAAAGCCCCCAAGCATGTTTGCGAGAGGTCATCGTGACCATTCCGCAAGCTGAAGTACAGCGTTACCTCAAAGATGCCTACGACGAATTGGTGCCGGAGGCTCAGGTACCGGGATTCCGCAGCGGCCGGGCGCCACGCAAGCTCGTCGAAAAACAGTTCAAAGACCGTGTCACCGACCAGGTGAAGGGATCCTTGCTGATGGACAGTCTCGGTCAAGTGACTGACTCGCAAGACTTTTCCGCGATTGGCGAGCCAGACTTCGACTACAACTCGATCAATATTCCAGACTCTGGTGATTTCAAGTACCAGTTCCAGATTGAAGTGCGGCCCAATTTTGACACGCCTACATGGAAAGGTGTTGAACTCAGCAAGCCAGTCGAGGAAATCGCCGACGATGATGTACAGGAAGCTCTCGATCGCGTGCTCGCTAAGTACGCATCACTTGAGGCCACTGACGAGCCAGCAGCGCTCGGTGACAAGCTGCTTCTGACCGGAAAGTTCGAGCATGGCGACAAAGTGCTTTCCGAGATGGAAGAAGAAAGCGTAACGCTTGAATCTCGATTGAGCTTCAGCGACGGCGTCTGCGAAGGCTTCGGGGAACTCGTGGTCGGCGCTAAAGAAGGTGATACAAAGACCGGTAAAGTTACCATTGCCGAAGGTGTTGACGATGAAGAGATGCGAGGCACCGAAATCGACGCTACTTTCCACGTCGTCGAAGTGATGAAGCGAGAGAATCCGGAATTGACACCGGCATTCCTCGAAGAGTTGGGCGATTTCGAGTCGGAAGAAGAATTGCGAGACTTTGTCCGGGACTCGCTCACAAGGCAGGCGGACTATCGAACCCAGCAAGAACTGCGAAAGGCAGTTGTCAGCTTGTTGGCAGATTCGGCAAGCTTTGAATTGCCGGAAAGTTTGGTTAAGCGTCAAACGATGCGTGAACTCGAGCGCAAAGTGCTTGAGTTGCGAAGAAGTGGGTTCGATGAGGACAGCATCCGTGGCTTCGTCAATGCTTCCAAGCAAAATGCACAAGCCACCACGGAAGCCGCACTCCGAGAACACTTCATCCTCGAGCAAATCGCTGAGGAAGAAAGTGTTGAGGCCGATGACTCTGATTACGATGCAGAGATCGCGTTGATCGCGCAGCAAAGCGATACACCTGAACGTCGTGTACGAGCGAGACTTGAGAAGCAGGGTCAAATGGACGCGCTGCGAAATCAGATCGTTGAGCGAAAGGTCATCGAGATGATCGTCGAATCTGCCAAGGTGACTGAAGAACCTGTAGACAAGAAATCAGGTGACGACGCAGGTGAGTTTGCCGTCTATCACAGTGTTCTGAACACCAAGGAAACAGACTCAATTCCTGAGGCCAAGTACGAAGACAACACGCCAGCGGGTGCCGAGGCCGACGCTGACAAGAAGGACTGAGTCGATTCGCAGCTGAAAAGCGGCAACGCGTGATTGCGGGGGGACCCTCGTGATCCGGTGAATCCCAAAGATATCGAAAGCCCGGAATTGAGAAATTCTCGGGCTTTTTTTACCGACACGTGAACATCCCCAGTTCGCTTTGAGTTCTCGAAGACGCCTCCGCTCTGTGCTGTTTCGCCTCCGCTCTTGGTTATCTGGCGGTTTCTGCTCTGGCTCCGCAGAATCGAGAAAAGGCACCGAGCGCCAGCGAACTTACTTTCTCAGCAATTTTGTTTGCATTTGGTGCTCGGAAGCAGCACTTGAGAAGCCGCATGGGCGTGTGAAAAGAATCCTTTTACCGCTGTCGGGGGATGTGGTGAGACAGGTTGAAGGTGGTACCATTGCCCGGCGGCAGATGCACTCGTTTGGAGCGAGGTGAACCCGGAAATGTGGTAACATGCTGGCCGGGGTGGATCATGGAGCATGGCAGATCGCCCATCATTGAGTTGACCGCTAGATGTCCCAAGATGGTTGGGTGATAGCTAGGAAACGAATCAGTTGAGAACAAAACATGTTTGATATCAGTTT
>CAXGRW010000232.1:0-7891 GCA_964012125.1 uncultured Rhodopirellula sp. | reverse complement strand
GCAGAGCGTATGAAGAAGGTGCAAATCACTGCGGCTGAAATGAAGGCTGAGGAGCAGTTGATTCAGCAAACGAAGCAGGCACAGGCTGAAAAAGATTCGAGTGCTTTGCTGGCTGACAAACTTCGCATCGAAGCCGAAGCAAAACGTGATGCTGCCGAGAAAGAGACAGCAGCCACCAAGATGCTTGCCGAAGCTGATGCCGCTGCGTCCGCTGCCGCTGGTCTTGCCGAGGCTACCGTTCAGGAAGCTAAAGCAGCTAGCCTTGAAAAAGAAGGTTCTGCAGAGGCAAGCGTGCTTGAGAAGAAGGCCGTTGCTGAAGCAAAAGGTATCGAAGCCAAAGCAGAAGCTGTCGAAAAGCAGGGCTTGGCCGAAGCAAATGTCTCACGCGAGAAGTATCACAGCGAAGCTACGGGTATTACCGAGAAAGCAGAAGCGATGAAGCAGCTTGATGACGTCGGTAAGGAACACGAAGAGTTCAAGCTTGAGTTGGACAAAGAGAAGCAGGTCGAGATCGCAGCTATCGATGCTCAGCGAGGAATCGCCGAGAGTCAGGCTGGTGTCGTTGGAGACGCTCTCCGATCAGCCAGAATTGATATTGTCGGAGGCGACGGTGAATTCTTCGATCAGATCACTTCGGCCGTCAAAGGTGGCAAGGCGATCGACCGCTTTGTTTACAACAGTAAGGTGGCCACCGACATCAAAGACACGTTCTTTGATGGTAATGCGGAGTATTTCCAAAGTCAGCTGTCTGACCTCATCAAGCAGTTCAACTTGGACACTGACGGCGTGAAAGATCTATCGATCGCGGCTTTGATCGCAAAAATGATGGGTTTGGCCACAACTGATGATGTGCGATCACAGTTGACTGGATTGCTCAGTATGGCCGGGACAGCCAATGTCGCGGACCAAAAAGCTGGCCGACTGCTCTCGCAGAGCAGTTCTGCTGGGACCAATGGCCGTAACGGCTAGGACCAAAATGTAGGATTTCACCGCTTCCCTGGCACGATGATCTCGATCGTCGGGTCAGGGAGTGGCTTTGAACACAGCATTTGGAATACTTGCTGGAGCCGAATTTTCCTCTGGTTCCAGCGGCGACCATCCATGGGCGACCCTTCATGACAGAAACTCAACTCGCTGCCGGGACGTACGAAGTCCTTCGCAATCGTTTGCGGGATGCATCGGCCGATTTACGCGATCGTTTGGCAAAGTTAAACGATCTGCGAGCCGAAGTATTTGGAAACATTGATACCGTTCTACTCTCAACCGAACGGGTAACCACCGAACATAACTGCACGCCTCGCGATCTCGTCGCGTTGGGCGATCAATTTATCTTTGGCTACAACGTCCAATTCGGATTGAAGTCAGAGGTTGGTTTGGCTGATGTCTTTTCAGCTTACCAGTTCCGTGATCATACCTTTCATGTGCAGAGTCTTGACCTGATTGGTGATGAACGCTTTGTCAGTGATTTTCACGAGCTATATCGCTTCTACAAAGACACGCGGTTTATCCGTTTCTTTCGAGCTGGCCCGATGTTGCACATGGTGTTTCAGGTTGGCAAGACAGCCAAGGACATCAAGTCCTTTAAATGGCGAGTCAGCGAAGATCGAATCGAATATATCGACAATCGAAGCGAACACGAGATCAAGGATCCACCGCAGCATGAGTTCCGCTGGGTAAGAACAACACGCGATCAACATCATTACGGAAGCCATCCTCATATTTCAATCGATGATCTTGTCTTCGTTGAAACAGTCGGCGGTGATCTGACGATCAAGGTCGAAAACAACACGGATAGTGGCGAGGGCATTTACGCTGAAGCCGTGGATAACCCTGATCAAACACTTGATGATGCCGAAATCCACTATGCCATTGTCGGTAATCTTGTGCTGCTGAAAATTCGGCCTTATCAGGAGTCCGAGGACCGTTTCTTTGTCTTCAATGGAAAAATCCAGCAGGCGATTCGGTTGGATGAGATTGAACATTCCTGCGTCATGTTGCCCGGTGACCACGGTCTGATCTTTCCTGGTGGATATTATCTGCAAACGGGTGAATACAAGCGGTTTGATCATGGGCTGCGCGGGATGCGTTACCAACGTACCGTGGCAGCCGCCAATGGCGAAGATTTCCTGTACCTGTTTTACAATCCAGTTTCAGGTACCTACATCCAGTTGCGGTACAACCTGATCAGTCAGACTGTGGAGACACCTCTGGTGTGTCATGGTCAGAGTATCTTTGAAGGCGGCGAGATGGTCTGCTTTCAATCACAGGAAGAGCCACAGAAACATCATGCGATTCAGGTTTGGCAGACACCGTTTGCCAGCGAGGCGATTGCTCCTGAGGGCCAAGGCGATTCTCTGCTGTTCAAGGTGGGTAACAAAGAGATCGTTCGCGGAATGGCTGAATGCAGCGAAGTGATCCAGCTGATTGACAAAGACGACAGCTATGAAGGGTTGTATGTTGATCTTGGCAAAAAATCGTCCGATATCCTTGATGGCTACTTCTGGATTGACAAGAGCGACGCCGAGGCGTTGGCTGAGCCGTTGCAGAAAATTCGTTTGGCTGCCAACGCTGCCGTTGAAGAATTTGAAAAGGTAGTACGTGTTCGGCGTGATACGAAGCAACGCACAGACGAGGTGCAGAAAAACGTCGGCGAATTGATAAAAGGCATCGAACGTGGCCGTTTCGAAAACATCGATGACTTTGTGGGAACCCTGGCATCGCTTCGTGAACAACGCGGCCACTCGCTTGGTTTGAAAGAACTTCGCTACGTGGATGAAGCTGTTGTTGAAGAACTCGAGAAAACTACTGCTGAGTGGGCAGAGCGGATCAGCCGACGATGTGTTGATTTTCTGCTTACCCCAGGATCGCTGGATCCTTACGTGAATCGTGTTGAGGAAGCTGCGACGCAAGTGGATGGCATTGCCACCGTTGCGGAGGCAAAGAAGCTTGAGGAGGAAATTGATGCGTCGGGAACGCAGCTTGAATTGTTGACCGAAACGGTCAGCAACCTTCGTATCGAGGACACGACGAAACGGACGGAGATCATTGACGCGATCGGCAATGTATTCGCCTCCTTGAATCGGGTCCGCAGCTCGCTTAAAGCTCGTGTCAGCGAACTTGTTAGCGTTGAGGGCAAGGCGGAGTTCGCTTCGCAGTTGAAGCTTTTGGAGCAGACCACGTCCGGTTATCTTGATGTGTGCGATTCGCCACAGCGATGCGATGAATATTTAACGAAGGTGATGGTGCAACTTGAGGAACTCGAAGGCCGCTTCGCAGAGTTCGACGATTTTGTAATTGAACTCGCTCAACGCCGTGAAGATGTTTATGGCGCATTTGAGTCTCGCAAGGTTTCATTGATCGAGAAACGGAATCGTCGGGCAGAGTCCCTCGCATCCGCCGCGGGGCGGATTTTGAAGGGGATCGATTCGCGCGTAAACAAGATGGAGTCCACTGACGAGATCGCTGCCTATTTTGCTGGCGACCTGATGGTCGAGAAAGTTCGCGATATTATCGGTCAGCTGACAGAGCTCGAAGATGCGATCCGCGTTGAAGATTTGCAGAGCCGCTTGAAAACAATTCGTGAAGACGCTGTGCGGCAGCTGAAAGACCGTCAAGATCTGTATGAAGATGGTGGAGACATCATTCGGCTCGGAAGCCAGCGGTTTGCTGTCAATACACAGCCGCTCGATCTGACGACCGTTCTGCGTGAAGGTGAAATGTGCATGCACCTGACCGGGACGCAGTTTTTTGAAACTTTGCGCAATGACGCGCTGATCGCAGCAAAGGATTTATGGAATCAGGAACTGGTTAGCGAAAACTCATCTGTATACAGGGCCGAGTATTTGGCCGTTGAGTTGTTTGATGAACTAAAAAAGAGTGGCGATGCAATTGACGCTGCCAGTGTCGATATTGGCTGGGTTCAGAAGCATACCGGTGGGCGTTTCGATGAAGGTTACGCAAAAGGGGTTCATGATCATGATGCAGCGAACATTGTTTCATGTTTGCTGGAAATGGATGCGTCGGTAGGGTTGTTGCGGCACTCACCGAGTATTCGTGCAGCATCATTGCTCTGGTTTCAGAAACTACTGGACGCCAAAACCCGAAAGGTCATGACTGATTGGATTGGCGGGTTTGCGAAGTTGGCACAGGCTTACCCCGGTGCCCGTCCCGCAGTGGAATTTCGCCAGCGATTGACGGAATTGTGCGAGGGGCAGCGAGATCTTTGGGGACCTCTGTTTGGAAGTGTCGTTACTTCTCAATCGATTGCCCATTACTTGTTTGATGAATTGACCCACGCTCCTAAGAAAGTGGTCGTCAGCCAACAGGCTGTGTCGTTATACGAGGAGTTCATTGCAGCGATTCCAGATACTGATCGTGTTAAGTTGTTGTCAACCGTTCTCAAGTCAGAGAATGATCCAGTCAGAGGTTTCATCCTCGCTCGTAACTGGGTTGATGCTTTTTTGAAGAACCATGAAAAAGCTGATGAGGTTGATCCGGCGATTGGATATCGTGACGAGTTGGCGTGGATCGTTCTGCTGGGTGGTCCCGGCGTGATGAAGGTTGTTGAAGCAAGCGTTGCCACTGAATTGCAGGGAATGGCCGGCAATCATGGCCGTATTAGCGAAGGCCGGATGAAGGTTCATTACCATGAACTTTTGGGACGCGTGCGTGGCTACTGCTTGGATGTGGTGCCTCGATTCCGTGACCTGCACGCAACCAAAGCACGGGTGGTAGATGAGTCGCGTGAGGAAATGCGGCTTGATGAGTTCAAACCACGCGTCCTGACCAGTTTCGTTCGCAACCGGCTACTTGATGAAGTCTATCTGCCATTGATTGGTGACAATCTTGCGAAGCAGATGGGATCGGCTGGTGAAGATAAGCGAACGGATCGCATGGGGCTTTTGCTTCTGATCTCGCCTCCCGGTTATGGTAAGACCACATTGATGGAGTATGTAGCGAATCGGTTGGGCATTGTATTCATGAAAATCAATGGTCCAGCAATCGGTCACGGGGTGACGTCACTTGATCCGGCTGAAGCCCCGAATGCTGCGGCACGTGAGGAAATTGAACGTCTGAACCTGGCCCTTGAAATGGGCGACAACGTCATGCTGTACTTGGACGATATTCAGCATACAAATCCTGAATTGCTTCAGAAGTTTATCTCTCTGTGTGATGCCACCAGGAAGATTGAGGGCGTTCGCAATGGTCGAACACGGACTTATGACCTGCGTGGACGACGCGTTGCTGTTGTGATGGCTGGTAATCCCTATACCGAAAGCGGTGATCGCTTTCAGGTGCCTGATATGCTTTCGAATCGCGCCGATGTCTACAATCTTGGTGAGATCATTGGTGATTCAGCAGAAGCATTCGAGATGAGTTATCTCGAGAATTGCTTGACCAGTAATCGGACCTTGGCGCCACTGGGTACTGCTCCTCCGGAAGATGCGAGGGCAGTCATCATGGCCGCGGAGCGAGATTCCTTGGAGGGAATTGAGCTGCAGAGTAATGTTTCGATGGATCAAGTCCGCGAGATGTTTGAGGTGATGAGGAAGTTGCTTCGCGTTCGCGACGTGGTACTGAGAGTCAATCGCGCTTACATACGCAGTGCTGCACAGGCTGATTCGTACCGGACGGAACCGCCCTTCAAGTTGCAAGGTAGTTATCGAAATATGAATCGCATGGCAGAGCGTGTTGCCGCCGTTATGAACGATTCTGAACTGCAGTCCCTGATTGTGAGCAATTACGAGCAGGACGCGCAGACCCTCACAACGGATAATGAAGCCAACGTTCTTAAGTTCAAGGAACTGATGGGGATCCTGAACGCAGAGGAAAAAGAAAGATGGGATGGCATCAAGTATGCGTTTGTTGAAAGTGTTCGCATGTCCGGCATGGACAGTGAAGACCAAGCAGGGCAATTGATGCGACAGTTGGCTTCGATGAGAGATGGCCTGGAGTCGATCCGTCAGGTGATCTCTCGCGCAATCGCCGTAACTGACGATAGTGCAGAAGAACGCATGGATGCACGTATCGATAGCATCCGGCAAAGTCTTGCCACAACCGGTGGTCAACTTGCGGACAAACTGCAGTCCACAAGTGAGCGGTTGGAACAAATCAGCGAGCAGAGAGCGTTGGCACCACCCGAGCAGAAAGTGCTGGTGCAGCACAAGGTTCCGCGTGTGCTCGCTGACCTCGTCAAGGGGCAGTTCCACTTGATGCAGGAGTGGCTTCGACCGCTGCTTGAAGAGTCTTTGGACAACGGGCGGGATCTTGGTGAACTGAAGTCCCAGCTCGAAGCGATGCTGGAGAACTATCAGCGTGTTGAGGATTCGTTCAATTCCGGGACTGGAAATAAACCGCAATGATCTGCTCGCTGGCCAGAGGCATCTGATTTTGTGAGATGCTCAAAGTCGAGGGCAGAGAGGGTGCCATCAAGAACTACTTGATTTCCTGATTGGTCCGGAAAGAAATCTCGCGGAAGATGGGTTCCGGAAGTTTCCCAAGGCGGCTGGCAGTCACATTCTCTGCCAAGTGCTGTTGGTCACAGGTGCCGACGATTGTGGTGTGACAGTGGGGATGGGAAAGCGTGTAACGCAGTATCAGTTCCGCTCGCGTCATTCTCTTGGGGATGAGTTCGTCCAGTTTTGCCTCGTTCCATGCATCATTCAACGCTGGTCGCTGGATTTCTGCGTCGGGACCACCGTGAGCAATGCCGCCGCGAATGATGATGCCCGCGCCGGATTCGCCTGCACGTGTAATCAAATCACCATGTTCTGGTGACAAGCATGAGTATGGGATCTGAAAGGTGTCGAAGAAGTTGAGGTCGATCAATCCGGCAAGATGCGGGATTTTGCTGGACACGCCAATGTGGTGAATCAGGCCCTGGCTGCGGAAGTCTTGCAGTTGGGAAAGAAGCCCCTCACGCTCTAACGTTTCAGCATCGCCGCCGTGGAATTGCAATAAATCAATGTGGTCTGTCTTCAGACGTTGAAGGCTTTCGTTCAGATTGCGCTCGATCACTTCCTTCTGCCATTGATGATCGACTTCGAGGTGGTCCTTGTGTTGGGTGTAGACGCAGCCGCATTTCGTGGCCAAGTAGTATTCGTTGCGTCGGGACGAAAGAAAACGACCAATTCGTTCTTCACTAAGTCCGTAGTCTGGTGACGTATCAATGAAGTTGATTCCCATGTCCAGAACCGCGTTCAGAATTTTCTCGGCTTGTTCATCGTCGACGGTGCGCACGCCCCACGTCTTGGGCCCTCGGATGCCCATGCTGCCATAACCGAGGCAGCTTACACGCAGTCCGGTTCGTCCTAGTACTGTTCTGGGTAGCATTATTTCTTCCATGTTCAATCTGCAATGCCTTGTGCGTGCCCACGGCTTCGTAGGAATGGGGCAGCAGTGCGGTGCTCTAAGGAACCTTCAAGCTTGCAGTTTAACCCACAGACGCCGGTCATTGAGAGGCCGGTTTTTTTCTCTCATCGGCTATGTGGCGTGGGGCCATGAGTTCTTTGCGTTGCCCATGAGGCGGCGCATGGTGCTGCTGTTCAGCTTTTGTTGCGGTGAGAAGCGTTCTTTTGGTCATTCTTTCCTACTGGCAGGAAACGACGGTTTTTGCTTGCCACGAGCCTTTGGTGGCGGAGTCGTAGTGGGCAGTGGCACGCTGACTTAGCTCGTCTGATTCACCCGTCTCAGCCAAGTCGACCAGGATGGAGATGAATTTGGTCAATTCCAAGGATTCCGCAGCAGTGATCGCTGTCACGGTATCCGCCCCGCGTTGTTTCAATACTTGGCACAATGCACCCTCAAACCACGTTTTGCGGGTCCCTGGGAGAAGATCCTCTGTCATTTTCAGTTGTTGCGACCTCGCCAAGAACTTGGCGGGGGAGACTGT
>CAXGRW010000231.1:0-7944 GCA_964012125.1 uncultured Rhodopirellula sp. | reverse complement strand
CCAGTCGAGAAGCAGTGAACGCCTGATTCGCGGAAGACAGGTTCGGCGTGGTTGCTTAGCTTTCGTGCACGTGACCGAGTCGTTCTGAAAAATAGTGTCACGCCGAGCAGCCAGGTGGCGGCTTGGGTGAAGAAAGACGACTGATGCATTTGACGTGATCGGTGTGTTTGCGGCATCACGACGCGTGGGTGTTGAGTGACATCATCACCCTTAGTCATCAAGAGTCGCAGCCAACGAGAAGTTGGTTAGGATGCGCGACCCTCAAGTCATACGGCGAGGCAGACGCGGTTCATTCAGGCGAGCCAGACGCGGAGCGCAGTGATTAATCCTCGGTCCACGTGGAGCGGCGTGAAAATAATTTGAATTCAGTAAAGCGTTTGGAGTTTTCGCCACGAACTCGATAACTCCTGTGCTGACCGAGTCCGCTTAACTTTCAGGCAAAAGCAAAGCAAAGAGCAGAAGCAAAGACATGCCCCGTTTTCCGAAACCATGGAGCAAAAAACGCGGAAAGCGGATTTTGGGTCATGCGCTTGCCGGTGAAGCAGGGGAGTTGACGTTTTACGCGGGGCTCTTTTTGATCGGTGTTTTTGGCTTTTCGTTGGTTCTTATCAATGAAGTTGCTCCGGAGAGTGTTTCGCAAGTTCCAACTGATGCCTTAAGCACTGGTTTGGGAACTTGGATTTTTGGGATTCTTTCACTGGCGTCGATGATTACTGGTGGCGTGACGCTGCTTTATCGTCTGGCGAGAATTGGGGCTAGCAGCGAGCGGCGCTCAGCGATTGCAAAGATGGCTGGGTCGATTGACATGATCGGGCCGACGTTCGATGACGCCCAGGCATTGCCGAGTGTTCCCAAGGGCAGCGCGATCACGGAAAGTCCGGGTGAGAGGCTGACGTACAGGTTGGCGGCTGAAAAGGCGAAGTCGGGCATTGCTGGTCCAGCAACCTTGGCGCTGCTGTGGAGTTCAGCATGGTTAGTGTTGCTGGCTGTGGTCGTCTCGGGATTTTGGAATGGGCAGCCGCGGTGGTACTTGGCGATTCTGCTCATACCGTTTGCGATGATCAGCATTTGGTCCTTTCGATTCTTCCTGAATCAGTTGCGCCAGTTTGCCGGTATAGGCCCTACGATCGTTGAAATCAGCAGCCACCCCTTGGTGCCTGGTGGCCAGTATGACCTGTTCATTAGTCAGTCTGGCAGGCTCAGCTTGAAGCGTCTGACTGTACTTTTGACATGTGAAGAGGAGACGTTCTATCGGCAGGGCACCGATGTTCGTGTGGATCGGCACGAGGCAATTCGGCAAGTTATTTGCAAAGAAAGAAATGTCGCAGTTGACCCACAGGGGCCTTGGGAGCAACAATTACAGATAGACCTTCCAGATAACGTGATGCATTCCTTCGTCGGGACTCACAACGCAATTCGCTGGAAGGTCGTGGTTTCAGGAGAGTCGCAACCGTGGCCATCGTTCTGCCGAAGTTTTCCCGTCGTCGTTCATCCCCCGGACTTGTCGCTGAAGCACAGCCCGCGGTGAACGTTACCTTGTGTAATGACGATGGGCTCTATCGTGCGGGCGGTGAACTCTCAGCCAAGTGGCGAATCAGTCGAGTGCCTCTTGATGAAGTCCGAGGTGTCGAGGTGTCGGTTCTGTGGCACACCGAAGGCAAAGGAGATGAAGATCTTCATGTTCATCATTTCCAGCGGCTCGCCGAGCACCAACTCCGACGCACGGGGTTGGCTGATGAGCAGGTTCTGCATTGCGTGCTTCCCGCGACGCCTTTGAGCTACCACGGTCGCCTGATTAGTTTGCAGTGGTGCGTGCGTCTCCGTTTGTTCCTTGCTAATGGTCGGGAAATCGTCGCGGAGCAGCCATTTCATTTGGTTTCCCAGGAAATGGTTCGCCCTCACTCAGTTTCTGCCGATCGTGTTCCCGTAGCCCTGCCCAGGTCAGGTGGAGCCGCTCGGAGCAAAGTGTTGGAACACGCCCCCGCTTCGTGAGGCATCGCTTCAGTAGTGAATGCAGCTTTGCCCAAAAATCCGTTTTCAACGCGATTTATTCGACCAGAAGCAGTGGCCTTTCAATGTCCGTTGAGTGGCCGGGTTACCGATCACAGCATCGTTGTTCCAGAGCAAAGCCAAGCGGTCACTGCGCCGTTCGTTCCTGAAGCTTCCGCAGAGCCCCGCTATTTCAACGAGCACGCGACTGCTGATACGGTAGAGTTGTGTCATCGAATTGTTCAGCAGCTCAAATCTTACAGGTTCGGGTTGATTGTGGGGCCACATGGCAGTGGCAAGACGACCCTCCTTTACACCTTGATGCCTTTTCTCAGTTCGGTCTTTCAAAGCGATGGGCTAGCCCAGGTTAGACGGATGCAGTTTACGATGCCGCTGGTCAACACCCTGTGGTCGCGTTTCAGGCATGCTCGCGAGTCGTTTCACGCGGCACTTGACTGTTTACGTGATCTGCAATCTGGAAGCTTGTTGGTCATTGATGGAGTTGAGCAATTAAGAAACAGGGACCTAAGGTCGCTAGTTCGGAAGGTCCGACGCCGTGACGTGTTCTTGCTCGCGACAAGTCACACAAAGGTCGCGGGGATTCGCGTCCTTCACCAAACGGCTGTGGACGTTATGCTGATCCAATCGCTGGCCGATCGCCTACTCGAGGATGCTTCACCCTCGATGGTGGAAATCGTTTTCAGAGAGCTACAGTGCCGAGACCTGAACGGGTGCACAAATGTAAGAGACCTGTGGTTTGAGTTGTACGATATCGTGCAAGACGAGTTGCTGGTTGATCCGATGAACTTGAAGGATGTAAGTGATGGCGGTTCGATTGTCAGTTGTCATGGTGCATAGCACGCCACCGACTACCACGGCTGAGAGTGTCGCTCAAGGTGTTGTGGGAGAGTTAATCGGTCTGAGTGGCATCGACCTGATCCTCATCGCACCTTTGGACAGCTTGACTGAAACTTCCACAGATCGGCTGACGCTTTCGTCTTTGGGTGGCGATATTGCCGTTCTCGACTGGAGGCTGACGAGAGTGATGCAGGAATCACTCAAGCGTATTGGGGTTGAGGGGGTTAGAACGCGGCATGCGGCTGATCCAGACATTTCTGCAGACGCGGTAAATTCTGGTGCGTCTGATGCTCAGTTGCGAAAGCTCTACCTGTTCAATCTGACGGAATTCGCGACTGCTGAGGCGGTCATCTCGTCTCTCACCAAGCTGAATGAGGCCAGAGCCGTCCGGACTTTTTCTCTTGCTCCCATTGTCAAACGTCCGAGGGCTGGCGATCCGGCACAGTCCGGAGGTCCGGGGGTGGTCTCAGAGGCAGCTCGCGGGATTCCGTCGTCAGCGACCCGTGGCGAGAATGCGGCTACAGAGGCTGCTACCACGGATGACATGTTGTCACGGCAGTCTCCGGCTGGATCATCCGTTCAGGAGCAGACTGCTACGCCGACGCAGCGTGCTTCTACGGTTTCCCCCGATTCTGACGACCATGACTTGGACGCCTTGATTGACCAGCTAGACCAATTAGACCCCTGAGCATCTGAGTTGATGCCAGCCACTGCTGCACGTCGCTGCCACGTGACAAGTTCTCAACGCACTCAACGCATTTTCTTGGCCATCCGTACGGCTCGCTCCGTTCAACTTCATGACGCTTGGTGTGCCGTGTCACCGCGAGGTCGCAGCCGCGCGATGGGGCGATTCGAAAGCCCCTGTTGTAACAGTTGGGCTGATTATTCAGGGAATGATACGAAAGGCGATGGATACCTGCAGGACAGGAAGGGAACCGTTCTCGGATTCCCATGCACCTCCACGATTAGGTGCTAGACTACAACTGAAGCCGTCGTGCGATGGTTTACGGACTCTGAGTGCGTGACTTTTTCGCTCTGGCAGCTTCTACCGAGCGAATTGCAAAGAGTTGGCTTGGGTGATATCCTCTACGAAAGAATTTGGGCTGGTAGAACCGCCCAGCCTCCCCTGAAACTTCGGAATGAATCTGCCATGGCGGCTATTACTACACAAATCAATGGTGAGGTTCTTGTGGTCGGTTTTACCGATAGCAAGATTCTCGATAGCCAAAGGATCGAGCAGGTGGGTAAAGAATTGCAGGACGCAGTTCCCCAGGCGATCCACAAAAAGTTGCTTTTGAACTTTCGCGGTGTGACGTTCATGTCGTCTGCGATGATCACCAAGTTGGTGATGCTGAATAAAGGTTGCAAAGCGAAGGAAGTTGCTTTGAAGTTTTGCGAAGTTTCGCCAAATGTCCTCGAAGTGTTCAAAATTACGAAGTTGAACAAACTTTTCGACATTCAGGGTGCAGAGGAGAAAGGGCTCGCCAGCTTCGACAAGAAAAAGTGGTTCGGTTGATCCTTGCCCGTTGAATACCGTCTGATGTACGATTCCTTCCTGCGAACGAATCCGTCGTTAACCCAATATCTGTTGTCAGTGCAGTAAGGCAGCCGGGTTGCCTTGCTTCCCAGCTATCGAGAGAGGCTGTCAGCAACCCAGTCGAATCTGTTTCGGCTGGCTGAGCAGGCTGTGACGCATCGCGGAGTGCTGTGTTGTCCGATGACAGGAAATTAGCGGTTCAGTTAGTTGAGCTTGAACGTGCCCAGCTCGGCAACGAATTGCATGATGGGGTGATTCCGCTCCTCTTTGTAGCCTCTTCTACGATCACCAACCTCCGGGATAAATTGGTGTTGAGACGTCAGCAGGATCCTCTGCCAGAGAATGAGAGCGACCTTGCTCCGGCACTCGATCAGCTTTCTGCATGGCTGGACGAAGCCATGCAGGCAAGTCGCAGGCTACTGACGGAGGTCTACCCGCCAGACCTGGATCATCGTGATTGGCAGGCAGCAGTTGTTGAGGCACTTCATCGGCTGTTTCCTGACTGGAGCAACCGGGTTAATTGGAAGCTTGATTCTGCTGTCAGCCAAGTTAGCCAACCGGTTGCGTGCGCCATTTATCGCATTGTGTTGGAGGCGATCCGAAATGCGTGTCAGCATGGGGAGGCGACAGAGGTGCTTGTCAGCGGGCGAAAGATGGAACAAGCACTTGAAGTTACGATTTTCGACAATGGCACAGGTTTTGACCTAAGTCAGGTTCCCGGTGACCGCTTTGGGATACGGGCCATGCATTGTCGAGCGGAATTGATAACCGGAACGATGAGAATTGATTCGGCAGTGGGTGGACCGACGACGGTGGCCTTGCTTGTTCCGTTAGATGCCTAGTTGTTCGTTCCGGCCAGAATGGCGCTTAAGTTCCCTTTCAGAAGCCACGCGTTCACTTCGTTTCGGTGGAAACAGCTTCCATATCTTTGAGTGACTTTCCGAGTCTTTTTCGACCACCGCTGGCCCGACTCTTCTTTGGCTTAGGGGCTTCTTGCAGCATCGCGGAAAGATTGGGGTGCAATTTTTCCGAATCGTTGGGGGCACCAATTTGCTCAATGGCATCACTGACGCCCAGCAAGACGGACTTTCGAACGCCCTCGCGGATCCATTCAAAGAAATTAACGTTCATATTGCTGCACGATTCCTGATCAATCTTGATCTCAGGGGCCAGTTCAAGTTTTGGCCCGATTTCGGGCTGGACTGAGTTAGCGATCCTTATCCGTGTGGATAAAACACCGACCTCTCTGTTGGCTTGTAGTGGGTTTTCACATTCAGGTCCAGATCGATCAAGCGTTATGAGTATCAGGGGCGTGAAACACACTTGTGCAAGGCAAAGCGGGCGGTCTGGGATCACGCCGTCTTGCCTTTCACTGATCGTTGCTGCAGGTGCGACGGTTTTGATGGTCTGGTCGGTTCATCCCGTGATTTGCTTTATCCGGTGATTTGCTCGGTGGGGGGGCTGCCCACTCGATTTCACCAAGGCAGCTGATTGCAACCTCGTCTTGCCGCTTCCCGTTTCGAATCAGAACAGCATGCGGAAACCAGGGCTCACTACTGAGTGTTTCAATCTCATCGGTGCCGGCAACAAATAGGCCTGTGCCACAGGCATCGGCGTCAGCCGCTGAGTTCGTAATCACTGTCAGTGATGCGAGGTCTCCGGCAGGAAAGCCCGTTCTCGGGTCGATGACATGGCCGTATCGCTTGCCGCGGTGGTGAAAGAATTGTTTTCCGGAGCCACTGGTAGCGAGAGCTTGATTTCGCAGTCGCACCCCAGCGAGTCTTCGCTTGGGTTTTGTGGGATGGGCAATACCGATCGCCCATCCCAGGCCGCTGTTGGCTATTTGATCACCTGCTGCCAACACGCTGCTGTTGCCACCGTGCAGAAGAAAATCGTTTAGCCCCCCGCGACGCAGTTCGTCTGCAATTTGATCCAAAGCGTCGCCTTTGCCGATTCCGCCCAAGTTGATTGACATTTCGGGTAATTCAAACTGAACCGTTTGGTGTTCTCGATTCAGCTGCAAGTGTTGGTAGCCTACTTTCGCCAATGCAGCTTTAACCTCGTCAGCGGATGGCTTTCGCCCACTTCGTTCGGTGAATCCCCAAGCCTTCACGAGGGGGCCTGCGGTGATGTCAAAAGCGCCATGAGTCCGTCGGCTCCATTGCACGGCCCGCTCGATGAGCTGAAAGGTGGTTTTCGAGGCGGTCACGGGCCTCTGTCCGGCAACGCGATTGATCTGCGAGACCTCACTGCCATCGTCGTAGATGGTCAGGGTTTGCTCAATTTGATCAAGCCTTTCCAGAGTGGTGACAGCTAATTCGACTGCATCCAAGCTTTGTGGGGGCAACAGAATTGCAAATTCTGTTGCCATTGCCTTGCGGGTTACCTCAGTGAGTATGGCTGATTCGCTCACGGTTTCAGGTCGCTGGGGAACCGTCGGACTGGGGTCGCGGAGATCGCCAGTTGCGGCAGTTGGGTGAGGCTGGTGACCTTGCTTGGGCGCATCGTGGCTCCGTTCACCGCTGCCTTCTGAATTCTGTGTTGTTTTACTCAATGACTCGGCTCCATTGGCAGCAGTGTACACCCTCTGGAAATATGATGGCGTGAACGTTTTCAGCCATCGTTGTTTCCATTTTTTCCGAGAGTCAATTCCTGATTGTCGGGGTGATTCCAGATCTTTGCGGTCAGATATGCGAAAAAACCCGTGAAAATCGCTTAATGTAGAAGTTTGTGGGAGGCGATAAACAGAGGGTTGCGTGAACTGCGAGTTTGCAGCACAATCACGCCCGTTGAGTATGTGAAGTGATCGCTTTTGAAGTGACGGTTTGCATGTTCAGCCTTACCGATGCAAGGAGCGGTGGCTGAGTGGTCGAAAGCGCCGGTTTGCTAAATCGGTGAGCCGGGCAACCGGCTCCGCAGGTTCAAATCCTGTCCGCTCCGTTTGAATTCCGCGCTGTCGTTGTTTCGACACGGTGGTCGCGGTTCAAAGGGAGGTGGTTGTACATCTTCCCGAGGGTGTAGCTCAGTTGGTAGAGCAACGGACTTTTAATCCGTAGGTCCAGGGTTCGAGCCCCTGCACCCTCACTTCGCGCCCAGCGTGTGTATTCCGTGCAATTCAGACTGCACTACGAAATCGAAGGCCAAATTGTAGGATTTGGCGGTTTTGCAACCACCGCAGGGCCAGCTTGCTGACGATCCACGTCGGCGTTTTATGCCGGTCAAATATTGTGATCAGCGCCACTTGCCCTGATTTGCACGTCTAGCATCGCCATTCCGCTGGTGAGCTCCACAATAGAGGTGAGCTCCACAATAGAATTGCACCATTGTGAGTGAGAGAATCTCGATCGGGCTGAGTGCCCGGTTAGGACTTTCGCAATACCTCAGAAACGCTACACAGTGGATCAGATCGTTGCCAAACTGCATAACGCCGATGTGGAAATCGGTAAGGGCAAGACGGGGTCCGAAATTGGCCAGCTGCTAGAGACCACCGAACAGACAGAGGCCACCGAACAGACCTAGTATCGCTGGCGGCAGAATTATGGTGGCATGAGGCTGGAGAT
>CAXGRW010000230.1:0-7952 GCA_964012125.1 uncultured Rhodopirellula sp. | reverse complement strand
TCGACTGCTGGCACCGCCACCAAAAAGCCCAACCATTTCTAAAGCCAACCGCCGGTGGCTGCCACTTTGCTCCATCGCCATCGACAACATGAAGCCACCCATCATCAGAAGCACCAAAGGATGCCCCACACAGGAACCAAGCTGTTCGGGGGTTAGAACACCACCAACTGGAAATACAGCAAGAGGAATCAAAGACGTAGCCGGAATTGGGATGGGCTCGAAAACCCACCAAATGGCACACAACACAACGACCGCTGCCGTCAGCGCAATCTCACTGGAATACCCCAACAGCGAGGTTGCAAAGCCCACACCGAGCGCCGCCAGCAAACCGACCGACAAAATCACGTACTTCATCAATTTCGAGCAACTCAACAGAGGAATGAAAGCTAACAAAGCAAGATCTTAACCGAACACTGTTAGCCAAGTGCGAGCCGCCAGGGTGAAAACAGCGGAGCTTGCACGCCATCGCCACCACAATCACAAATGGAGCTCAAACATGCGTCAAAGAAATCACGCTCGCGTCCCATATCATTGAAACAGACAAGTGACGAGTCTTACCGAGAGGCAGCTTGCTGTCCCTCAGCAGCAGTTATGAACCGCCGAACGGCAAAATGCATCATCGCACTTATCATGAAAACGTTAGCGAAAACGCTAGACTGTGCGAATGAATAAAAACAAACCGAATGCACAGCAAGTTTTGGCAATGATGCGTACAGACCTTGCGAATGAAAGAACGTTGTTGGCATATGGACGCACGGCACTGATGTTTACAGCGACCGGTGTGACCCTGGTAAAATTCTTTCCGCTTTCCTATGGCCTAAATACCACGGGCTGGGCATTGGGAGGAATCGGTATCGTCATTGGTATTCTAGGGATCAAGCGATTCACAGCGATGCAGCAGCGACTTCGACAACAGCATGAGCAGATGCCTGACGCTTGATTCCACCAGACGCACAACATCATTACATGTGGCATCATTTGATCAGGCAGGCGATCCCCGCCTTGCACTCAGACGCCCATCTTTACAATTTATCACTGCATGGGCCAGAACTTTAAATTCACCGGGACGGAAGAAATCCCGTGACAATCACTGGGTGCCGCTGCCTCCATACGGTCGGGTGCTGATCACACCTTCTGACGGGCTGCTTGCAGTTCCGTACAACCGTTTTGGAATTCGACCAGCCAAGTATGCATCGCGACCTGCGAGTGTCGCGTGCTTCATCGCCCTCGCCATGCGAACCGGGTCCCTCGCATGAGCAATCGCTGTATTCAACAGAACGCCGTCAGCCCCTAACTCGAATGCCTCGCTTACATCACTGGCTGTTCCCACACCTGCATCAACAATGACGGGATAGTCCGGATCGCCATCTTTTAAATACTCAAGGATGATCTGCAAATTGTTCTTATTCAACAATCCCTGCCCGCTGCCAATTGGACTTCCAGCGGGCATGACGCTGGCTGCTCCAACCTCTTTGAGGCGTTTGGCAGTCACTGGGCAATCGCTGGTGTAGCACAAGACATTGAAACCATCAGCAGCGAGTTCGCGGCACGCTTCGACGGTCTGCACTGGGTCAGGCAGCAAGGTTTTGCTGTCACCGAGGACTTCAAGCTTGACCCAATCTGCGCCGGGGTTACCGAGTGTTTTTAGTATTTCACGCCCGAGGCGAGCTGCTCGCACGGCATCGGTTGCAGTGAAGCAACCGGCTGTATTGGGCAACAACGTGTATCGATCCAGGTCGAGAAAATCAAGGATATTTTGCCCAGACCGATCATAGAGACGCTCTCGCCTGACAGCGACAGTCACACAATCGGACCCGGATTCGTCCAACGAATCACGCATCTGGGTCATCGTGTCATATCTTCCCGTGCCCACGATCATACGACTTTGCAGCGTATGTCCACCGACAACCAACGGTGAATCGTCCAATGGTGCCCCGTCGATGGAAGAATTGACTGTCGTACTCACGGACACAGCGTTACTTTCGCGTCGTTACGTTAATAAAAGGACGGCTAAACAAAGGAGGCTAAACAAAGGAGAAGACGCCGGGCTGTGGCAAGATTCACAAGCCTGGAACCAGCCAGAGCCGACATGCAAATCATCCCCCGCCCACCAATGTCACCAACTCAACTTGGTCGCCATCCTGAATGGCGTGAGTCGTGTAATCTTCTCGCGGAACCACTTCCGCGTTCACCTCAACAGCCAAATAGTTGGGCGGGACATCAACCCGGTCGAGCATGTGCTCGACAGTCATCGATTCATCTAACTCTACCGATCGGCCGTTAACGGTGATTTTTATCATGCTTTGAATGTCTCTCAGCTTCCTTCATCGAAGGCAGCATCAAAGGCACGATTGCTTGGAGAGAAATCCAGCTTCTTGGTGAATTCGCACGCTTCCTTTGCACCAAACTCACGCTCCATCCCACTATCTTCCCACTCAATGGAAAGTGGCCCCTCATACCCAATGTCATTCAAGGCTCGGATGATCTCTTCAAAGTTGACACCACCACGACCAGGGCTGCGGAAATCCCAACCGCGACGATAATCACCAAAGTTCAAGTGACTAGCGTTGATGCCGCTTTTCCCATCCAGCGTCACGATCGCATCCTTGACGTGAACGTGATAGATACGGTCGGCGAACGTCCGGATAAATTGAACTGGATCAATTCCCTGCCAAATCAGGTGACTGGGATCAAAGTTGAACCCAAACTCTGGTCGATGCTCGAGAACCTCCAAAGCACGCTGTGCCGTATAGATATCGAACGCAATCTCCGTTGGATGCACTTCCAACGCGAACCGGACACCGCACTCACCAAATACATCGAGGATCGGATTGAACCTCTCCGCAAGCAGATCGAACCCTGCGTCAATCATGGACGGCGGCACGGGTGGGAAAGAATACAGGAGATGCCAGATGCTGCTGCCTGTGAAACCATTGACAACATCAACACCAAATTTCTGAGCAGCTCGAGCTGTATTTTTCAACTCCTCAATTGCTCGCTCATTAACGCCTGCAGGATCTCCATCACCCCAAATGTAGGGTGGCAAGATCGCCTCATGACGCTCATCGATGTTATCCAACACCGCTTGCCCAACTAGGTGCGCACTGATCGCATGGCACTGAAGACCTGCATCGTCCAATATTTTGCGTTGGTTATCACAATAATCATCCTCGGCCAATGCTCGATCAACCTCAAAATGATCACCCCAGCAGGCAAGCTCAATGCCGTCGTAACCGAACTCGCTGGTCATGCGAGCCATTTTTTCGATTGGAAGGTCAGCCCACTGACCGGTAAAGAGAGTGACGGGTCGAGCCATGGGGGTCTCCGCTGTCATGAAAACGAGGGAATGTAAAAGGCAGTGAATCCCGAATATTGTGCGCCAGCACCCCGCCTATCTGCAACATGCCGACGTTTTGCCACACCCATCCATGGCCGGTAGACCCTCAGCAAACTGCCCAATCAGCAGAGTCATTTCGGTTTCCAACCCATAATTTCTTCCCACGCAACGCATTTCGGCAACATGAGCGGCAAACGAAATCGGAAAAAACGCTGATTTCCGAGGATCCAGCGTGAATCACAATTGCAAAAAACATCGCCCCAGAGCAATGAACTGCATCGTTGTTCACACAAGCGAGTTCCTTTCGCGGGGGTGAATAACACTCTTCAAAAATTCAAAAGACACCTAACCACCCCATGTTGCGGTGTTAAGTCACAGCGAAGGCAACAAGCATCTCGCGCCACTTACCCCGAACAAATATCGCCTTAATCACCCCTATCGCCTTAATCTCTGTGAAATGCATTCTTTGGCATCCATCCTCGCGGTAACCGCAGTCCTCAACGCAGTGCACTACTGAACACGGTGAGGATAAAAACGGCAAGGCTGAACACAACCCAGACGAGCAGACCCAGACGAGCAGACCCAGACGAGCAGACCCAGACGAGCAGACGCAGACAGGCGGACGCAGGTAGCAAAACATTGGGGTTTGCGGCAAGTGATTGCGACAAGTGATTGCGAAGCAGTAAAGATCAACCCAGCCTCTGGTCACGCACCAACACAAAGGGCAACCTTATCAGCGGCTAGGCCGAAGATTTTCTTTGACTTGTGCGACCGAGGTTTCGCATAGAGCCCGAAACCTGCGTTCACGCTGCTGTTGCTGGGACATGCGAGTCGTGAGTTGTGATTCTCTTGCAGACAATTCATCTGCCCAATCCTGAATCCGTCGGATCAAATCGGCTGCATGTAACGAGAGCCAATCATCTGCATCGACCTGCTGACCGCCAATACCATCGTTACTCGGGCTTACCGCCATTCCTGTCGCACCTTCTTGCGATTCTGCATGCGTCAGACCGGCATCCTTACTGAACCCGGCATCTTGAAAGACGCCAACATCGCAGGCAATTAAAGTCTCAGAAAGATCATGGCGGTACTCTTCACTCATCCCAGTTTCTAATTGAGTGTGACCCTGTTCTACTTGAGTGCGACCCTGCGAAGTGTCGCTTCGCAACAAACTTCTCAATGAGGGACGCCGCCTGGGTGCAACGCTGTCATCTTGGACTGCGTCCGGTCCAGCCTGCATAGAGCGTGGACGACGCTTGGGCAGGGAACCGTGAGCCGCATCGATACGATGTTCTGCTGCTGGAACATGTTCTGAACGATTCATGTTGCTTGATGCAACACCTACCGGCCCCCCATCTGTGGTGGGTACCACAGAATCCAAGCTGTGCAAATCTGCGGAGACGGCGAGGCTGTCACCAAGCATTTTTTGTAGTAATTCGGGATCCCGTTGCCGAACTGAACCATACCTCCGTCGAGGCCTTACGAGCCTCGTATGGGACGTGTCTTTCGCGGAAGAAGGATTAGGCAGCATGCTGGTGATCGGCAAAACTTGCAAAAACGGGAGAAAAACGGCGATTCTTGTGCTTTGGAGATCGACACTCACCGTGTTCCCACTGCATTTTTAGGGTGCCACCGGATAAGATAAGGTCTGGTGATGTAGCGGTCGCAACACATTGAACGCTGGTACGACCTGCGGCATCTGTGCAAATCAGCTCATCCCCATCAGCGTTCTGGTTCCGTCCTTTTTTCGGTGTCGAAAACTCTAATGCATCCAAGACAATTCACTCGACCGCATTCGCGTCTGCTGCCAGCAATCGTCATCTGTGTGCTCTCAGCCTTCACATCCAACTCGCACCTGTCACATGCACAGGACGGAGTTGCTCCGAAAAAAATCGATGTCGACCAAGCAGTCAACAAGGGAATTGAGTTCCTTCGTAGTCGTGGTCAAACAGAAACGGGTGCGTTCAGTCCGGAGACGGGTGCTGCAGTAACTGCATTGTGTGTCCGCGCGATTCTTGAACATCGTCCGGAAGCCAAAAGCGATCCGGTCGTCGTGAAAGCTCTGAAATTCCTAGACTCAAAGATTCAAGGTGATGGTGGCATCTATGCAGACGGCTCACGCTACCGAAACTATGAAACTTCCGTCGCGGTTGGTGCGTTATTAAAAGCGAATCAGGATGGTAATTACGACAGTGTTTTGAAACGAGCGGAAGCTTTCTTGAAACAGATTCAGTGGGATGAAGGGGAGGGGATTGAATCTTCCGATGCTGCCTACGGTGGAGCTGGCTATGGAAAGCATGAGCGACCTGATCTATCGAATACGACTTTCCTGATTGATGCTCTCAAGGAACTGGGTAATAACAGCGACGACGAGGCGATTCAGAAAGCCCTCAAATTTGTGGTTCGCACCCAGAACCTCAAAGGCGAAGGCAACGACACAAAACACGCAGATGCGATCGATGACGGTGGCTTCTACTATACGCCAGCTGCCGGTGGTCAAAGCCAAGCCGGGGATGACGGCTCGGGTGGGCTCCGAAGCTATGGCTCAATGACCTACGCTGGTTTAAAAAGCATGATTTACGCAGGGCTATCAGCCGATGACCCGCGTGTCCAAGCGGCGATGGCTTTCATCCGGAAAAACTATTCGCTGAAAGATAATCCTGGGATGGGAAAAGCGGGTTTGTTTTACTACTACCACACGTTCGCAAAAGCCCTGGATGCTGCCAATGTCGAGATCATTGATGACGCCGACGGCAAACCACACTCTTGGAGAAAAGAGTTAACCCAACAGATTCTCCGCATGCAGCAGGCTGACGGGTCTTGGGTGAATGGTGAGAATGATCGCTGGATGGAAGGTGATCGCCAGCTGGTAACTGCCTATGCTCTTCTGGCTTTGGCATTCTGCCGGCCCTAAGCCAAGACAGTCCAACTTTCGGAGCCAGTTCATCGAGCGATTTTACGCTCGCGGGCCGAGTCTTCATGCTTGCAGGCCAAATAAGTGCGGCGACCTGAAGAAAGCTGGTGAGTGCTGCCAAGCTTTTCTTTCGCAAGCCCGCGTCTCCATCACAAATGTTTGATATCTTATGAATTCGGATGCTGGTGTCCGGCCGCATCGCCCACGAATCACTTTCACCTCTCAGGCATTTCCATGTACCGAACCGCTTTCACGCTCTGTGTGACGTGCGTCGTATTTGCGAACGCATTCTGCATCAGCAACGCTCAGGAAAACGAGACGCCAGCAAAAGGAGCTAACGCCCAGACTCCTTGGGTCACATCTCTTTCCCAACTCGGAGAGTCAAGTTCCTGTGTGGCAAGCACCGGCGATGGCCTGCTGCTGCGAGAAGCCAGCGTCTACAAATTCGAAGCGGCGAATCCGAATGAGATGACTCCAATCTATTCGCATCCTGCAGCCGTTTGGCAAGTAGTAAGCAGTCGCGACGCCAGCAAAATCGCAAGTGTAGATTACCGTGGCAACCTCGGCATTTATGACACCGGCAATCAACCCGTCGCATCGAAAGGTGCCCCATGGCAAGCCGGGCCGGATGCCAAGTTAACCATCCACGAAAAAGCGTTTGAACGTTGGTGCCAAGCATTAGCCATTACACCCGACGACAAATTTCTCGTTGCAGGGAATGAAGCTGGCAAGTTATTTGTGTGGGACATTGCAGCCGGCAAGGTTTCAAAAACAGTCGAGCTTGACGGGCACGCAGTTACGGGTCTCGCGATCTCACCCGAATCAACGCAGCTTGCTGCCAGTGACGGTGCCGGACACGTCCACCTTTTTTCCTGGCCTAAGTTGGAACCTCAGGGAAAAATCAAATTCAGCGATGAAACCGTCTGGTGCGTTGCTTATGCAGCCCCCGGCACACTCTTAGCAGGAAGCAGTGATCGCAATCTATATCAAGCGGAAGCCAAGGCCGACAGCAAGGCAGTGAGTGCTGGCAAAGGAAGTGACTGGATCACGCAAATCGCAATCTCTCCCTCGGGACGCGTTGCCGTTGCAGAAGTCGGCGGAAAAGTTCATTTCCCCCAAGCTACCCCTGAAGCTGGAAATGCGACCGCAGCCAAGTACACACTCGGCAGCGATTCGATGAAGGCAACCAGTGGTGTATGGGCGGTGCAATGGAATGCTGCTCCCCAAGGCGATGAGCAAGTCTTGGTGGGTACACGGAAGAATGGTGTTCTCGTCGCTGGTCGATCGTGGAAATGGACGGAGCCAGCCAAAGAGGAAGCACCTGCCCCCGCATCGGCAGAAGCCGAGGAGACAAAGCCTGAGAAGGAAATGAAGAAGGAAGAGCCGAAGCCGACTGCGGAAAAACCTGAGCCCAAAAAACCTGAATCAGCGAAGCCCGCACCTGAGAAGCCCGCTGACACTGGAAAAAAAGAATGAGTGACCCTAGGGTTGCACACGAGCTTGCCAGAGATGCCTCTCACGAACAGCCGCAATATGTTGTTCGTTTTGGATCATTGCGTACCCTCGGCGTGATGAATTCGCGTCAAAGTTATCGTTACGGGGACGAGGTCGTCGCACGCACCGACCGGGGAACTGAGATCGGAACGGTACTTTGCGAGGCCACTCCGGTGGCTTTCGAAGCGATGGAGGAACCGACCAAGG
>CAXGRW010000229.1:0-7957 GCA_964012125.1 uncultured Rhodopirellula sp. | reverse complement strand
GCACTGGCTTGGGTGGGATCAGTTTGATCTCCGTATTTCCAACCTGCTGGATTGCGGAGTTGGTTTGACTCCGAGTAGAAATCGGCAACGCTGATTCGATGTCGTCAAGCAGAAGTGGTTGCAATTTTGATAATGGAGGAATGCCCCCTTTGATTGCTTGGTCATCAAGTTGGGTCTCGACTAATTGAGCTGATTCTTCACTTGAAGTCGTGTCGTTGGGGCCCGCGTCTTTGGGAACAGGCTTAGAGTTTCGAAGCAAGCGTGTTTTCACTCTGCTGAACTCCCGAAACGCAAATTCACTCTCGTCCTGAAGAGATTCTCCCGTATCTCCTGATCGCTCAGTGTTCCCCAATTGCATTTGGTCGGACTGAAGCGGAGTAATGACACGAGGCTGGTAGACAGCTCTGTCCGGCTTCTTGCTACGCACTTGGGCCTGCACAATCGCCGGGCTCAGGATCATACAAAGGGCCAAGTACATGCGTGTGCATTGCAGATGACGATGGAGGAAACCGAGGAACGAATTTTTCGTGTCCATCTTGATTCATGGGTCGAGTGGAAGGTTCGGCAGGGGGGCGAGCGCACCTGATCCTGTAGTGTCCTTTTGTAACTTCGACCATGACGGTCAATTGGGTTGAATCGATTTGGCGAAGTTTGCCGATTACGGCAAGTCTGTGTTTCACGGTGGCTGTGCGTTCGGACCACTGACAGCTGGCGTGGGAAAAGATGGCAGCTAAGCGGACAGAACAGCGGCAACTCAATGGGCGTCGTCACCGTCTCTCTTTTTGCTCGCGTAGTTCACCATCTTTCGATACCTGCCAGACTTGCCCACTGTGAAGCTCGACCGCGGTCAACCAGCCGCCGCCGTAGCAGTAGGTATCAACACAAATCAGATGTCCCAAATCCAGGATTTCTCCATTCTTGTTGGCGGTATGGCCAACCACGGCAACCTTGCCACTTAGATGCGGTTGAGGGACCAAGTCATCAAGCGAGTGCCAGCGAAGCATATCGGCTGCTTGTTCGTGCAGCGGGATTTTTGGTGCGTAAGCTGCGTGAGTGAAGAAATGCCCCTGCTCTTCGTGAAAATCAACGAGTGATTCCAAGAACTCTAAATGCGAGTCTGGGAGGAAATCGAGGCTACCGGCAAACGCATAGCTGTCGAGAGTCTCGACACCACCATGCCGTAACCACATCTCATGCGGTGTTTGCTGCTTCACGACCTCAAGCATCATTTCTTCATGATTCCCCAGCAGGCCCACATGTCGTGTTTCTCCGCCCAGTTGTATCAGCCGCTCGACCACGCCACGTGAATTCGGTCCTCGATCGACGTAGTCACCCAAAGTCACGATCGTGTCCTCCGCGGTGGGGTGAATCGAGTCGAGCAGACGTTCCAGAGCGGTCTTACAGCCGTGGATATCTCCGATAGCGATCAAACGTTCACTCATAAGGCTGGGCGTAGCTCTACGGAGGGGGTTGGTGTGGATTGGGGGCCACATTTTGCAGCTGCAGCGTTGTTCTGAGCTGGTGGATCAGCGTTCTTTTCATGTATTCGCCTGAAGATGCTAAAAGTAAAATCAGCGCGGGGTACATGCGTGGCGTTTGGCCGTTATCACTGCGGGTCAATTTTCGCAGGAACCCAAACACTTATCCAGCTTCCACGTTGAAAGTTTGTGCGGGTTGGGTGAAAATGTCTTGCGGGTGGGCGGTAAACACCGATTCCACTAAAAGCCCAGTTTGGGCGTATTCCTCTTCAAAGGCAGTTAGCGATGTCAAGTATGACCCCTCCTTCTTCAGGCCCAGAGTCGAATCGACCGTCGGACGCGATGCCCCAAAACGGAGCCGAAAGCGTTGATGCGTGGGGTGAGGCAGAGCTGGAAGATGAGTCTCTGCTGGAGAATGAGGAAGCGACAGCTTTGATCGGCAGCATGTTGGTTCACCTGATCATCATTCTGACATTGGCTCTCGTGCCACTTAGTGCCGAGGTGGACGACGAGGCTGTGGTTTTGGTTTCGCCGCCAGAGTACGAGCGTGAAAAGATTGAGACGATCGAAGAGATCACTTACAGCGAGGTCGAGCAGACCGAGGTGGGCGCGAATAGCGATGCCGAGATGGACATGGCAGAAGCTTCCGCCGCTGTTTTTTCTGACCAAGCCGAAATTCCTAATCCAGTCGAGCTTGATCCAGTTGAGTTGGGCCAAATCGAGGTGAACAATGTGTTCGAAGAGGCTACTGCTCCTTTGGACAAGTTGGAGGACTTGAAAGGGAAGGTTGGTCAGGGCACGCAGGGTGCGAAGGGTGCCGTCGACCGCCTGACTTTCGAAATACTCCAGTCGCTGGAAGAACGCCCCACGCTTGTGGTGTGGCTGTTTGACCAAAGTGGTTCGTTGCATCGCCAACGTCAGGAGATTCGCGATCGATTCGAGCGTATTTATACGGAACTGGGAATTGCCAAGGAAAGTGACATTGAAGCGTTTTCGAAAGAGAAGGATGACCAACCGCTCCTAACATCCGTTATTGGATTCGGTAGCAACGTCACGCTTTACACTGAAGAGCCAACTGAGGATCTCGAAGAAATCAAATCAATCGTCGACAACATCCAAGTCGACTCGACCGGTGAAGAGAAAGTTTTTAGCGCTATCTCATCGGCTGCTGACAAATACAAGGGCTTCCGAAGAATGCGTGCTGGTCGTGAGCCTCAACGCAACGTCTTGTTCGTCGTGGTCACTGATGAGAAGGGTGATGACGGAAACATGCTGGAGAAATCAATCAACTCCTGTCGCAAGCTTGCGATTCCAGTTTACGTCATCGGTGTTCCTGCTCCTTTTGGACGCGCCCACAGCCTTGTGAAGTACGTCGACCCCGATCCAAAGTATGACCAATCACCTCAGTGGGCGCAAGTTGACCAGGGACCTGAGACGTTCTTGCCGGAACGTGTTCAGGTTGGATTCACGGCAAACTTCGAAGCTGAGCCAGTGATCGATAGCGGATTTGGGCCTTACGCCTTGACCCGCCTTTGTTACGAGACGGGTGGGATTTACTTCACCGTCCATCCCAATCGTAATGTGAACCGGAAGGTCAACCGCGGTGAAATCGACCCCTACGCATCAGATCTCAAGTACTTTTTCGATCCGGTCGCAATGTCACGTTATCGTCCTGACTATCTGTCCCAGCAGGACTACGTGAGCATGGTCAAGGAGAGCCCGCTGCGTCAGGCGTTGGTCAGTGCGGCTCAGATGAAGCCTGCAAGTGGTTTGGCGAGACCTAAAACACGATTCGTGAAGATGAGTGACCCACAACTGGTAGGTGATCTTACTGCTGCTCAACAGGATGCAGCGAAACTTGAGCCCACACTCGTGAGAATGGCCCAGACGCTCAATCCGGGTATGAAAGTTCGTGACGAAGAACAGAGCCTGCGATGGAAGGCAGGTTTTGATCTTGCGATGGGGCGTGTTTTGGCTCAGAAGGTTCGGACTGAAACTTACAACGCGATGCTGGCCAAAGCGAAGCGAGGGATGGCATTCGAGGATGGCAAGAACAACACTTGGGAACTCGCGCCGAGTGAAGAAATCTCGGTGGGAAGCAAGTGGAAAAACGAGGCTGAAACGGCTACCGAGCTGCTCAAGGCGGTTGCCAGCGAGCACAAAGGTACCCCGTGGGCATTGCTGGCTCAGCAAGAACTGTCAGTGCCGATTGGATGGAAGTGGGAAGAGTCCTTTACGGATCTTGCACCTCCGGCCGCTCGAGGAGCTGGGAACAATAACAACAATAACGTGCCACGACCCGCACAGGACGACAAAGCACGCATGTTGAAAAAGGTTGCCAAGCGACCCGTGCCAAAGCTGTAGTTGAAATGCTGTGCTAGCCAGCACAACGCGATGCTCGAGTCGTGAACGGATTCCGTTCGCGAGACGCAGTTCTTTCCGCAGGCGACGTTCTGCCGGGAGTACTGAGATCTGTCGGGAGTGAGTAGGCACTAACTTTTCTGTTACTAAGCGGCGATGTCTGAGATGTGTCTGCGAATCTCGGTTTTCGCGGTCTGCATGGTATGCGGCAATATTTCTAACTGGGCAGTCTGCTTCTGTTCAGATCTTGCTTTCACGTCTGACGGCAGCAGCACGCCACCTGCCAATCGACTGGCTGCATCAAGAGGATTGATCGCAGCCAAGAGCGTCAGCCTTCCTGCTGCGTGGGTAATTCAGTCCACGTCAATCTCAGGATGGATACAGCCAATAGTGCGACGGAGGTTGCCAGTAGAACCAGGACGTGAACCCAGGCTGCTTCCTGCCCCCCAATGTTCTCGGTGACCGTTCTTGCCGTGGTCCAGTCCATCCAGTCGGCGAGTAGTCCTCGCAATCGATAGTTGATGGTCAATCGGTTGGCCATCGCTGGTACGAAGGCAAGGCCATACTCAACAAGCAGCGTGTAGAAAACAGCTGTCACCATCGTGCGGCGAAAAAAGATCGTTCCAATCAAGATGTAGAGAGCAGCATGTGCAAGGCAAGACAGAAGTGAAAGGACGCAAATGACAAACCATAGTTGAAGCCCGCCGGCACTTCCCATAATGATCGTGCAGACCGTCGTAGCGACACACGCGGCCGAGCATGACCAGAGTACTGCTGTGAGGTATTTGCCGATGAGTACCAGATTCCTTCCCGATCTGCGCATCGCCAGATAGATCCAAGTTTGACCTTCAACCTCGGTGCTGACAGCAGGCGTGGCCCAGAGTAGTAAGCCGAGCAGGCAAACAACTTCAGGGACCAGAAAATACAGGGCCATCCCCCATGCCTCGGCATTTTCTGTAGCTCGATTGCTGAGCAAGCGGAGGGCGGCCACCAGTGCGATCGGAAACAGAACAAGAATGCTCCAGATCGCGACGCGTCCCGGTGATAGTGAGCGACGAATCTCGAAGCGGACGACATCGAGTACAAGGAGTGGATTCACTTTGATTCTCCACGATGGTGTCGCAGCAGCGATTCGAAGACTGCCGTGAGGTTGCTGTTGGCGGTTTGGAACTGATCAATTTGGAGCTGATCTTTACTGATCCAGGCAGCGACGGAGTGGTAAAGATTTGAGGGATCACGGAGACCGATTCTCAGCTCTGTCCGCTCCGCTAGCAGTTGGATCGAATCGACCCAGACTTGATCTGCCAAGTGAGGGATCAATTTGGGAACGTCAGGTCCGATGAGGACTACCTCTTGAGGCGTGTCAGCGATGATTTGCTCGACTTCACTTGCCGTCCCTGACGCAAGTAATCGGCCCCCGTGAATCAACAGAAACGAAGAGGTGATTTCTTCGATTTCATGCAGTACATGGCTGGCAAAAAGTAGGCTGGTACCCTGCTTTGAAAGCTGGATCAGAAGCTGGGTCATCTGATGGCGTCCGACAGGATCGAGTCCGTTGTAGGGTTCATCGAGAATCAGCAACTCGGGTCGGTGTGCCAGAGCTTGAGCAATCTTGGTTCGTTGTCTCATTCCTAATGAGTACTCACCCATCGGCCGGTGCATGTTCTCGGTCATCTGAACCTGCGCAAGGCTTTCGGTCGCCCATTGCTTGCTGTCCGCGTGGGACAAACCATGGAGGCGGACTTGGTACGTGACCCATTCGTGGGCAGACACGTTGGGGTACAGGACGTCTGTTGCAGGGCACAGGCCGATTCGTCGCAGCAGTTTTCGGTTACGCCATGGATCCTGAGCAAAGATGGAAACTTTGCCGAGTGTCGGTCGCAGTTGCCCGGTCAACAGATTGATCAAAGTTGTTTTTCCAGAGCCGTTGGGACCCACAATTCCATACGCACCTGGCCCCAATTCGACCGTCAGATCATTCGCTCCAATGACAGTACCGTACAGCTTGGAAACCTTTTCGAGTTGAATCATCAAACACTTAGCCTTGCGATAAGACGGCTTCGAACGAAGAGGGTGCCGATCACTGTGATTGCGAGCAGGATCAATATCGCTGGCCACACCGATGATTCGCCGGTATCAAGCCCGAATATCCAAGTTTCCACCTTGCCGAGGGTGTGGTAGGGCGAAACCAATAACCAACGTTCCGTATCCACATCCATATCGATGCGGTTTCGGCGACCGCGTCCCATGCGTGGTGCGTTAGTCAGGATTTGATATGCCACTGAGCCCATGATCCATGTTGCAAACCACGCAAAGGATGCATAACGATTCTCGACCGTGCATGCCGAGTAGCTGATTGCTAACGCAGTGGTGGGAACAATCAACGCCACGGAGGCAAGTAGGATGCGTAGAGGAATATCCCATGTCATACCCACTACCGATATTTCGGGCGACAGTAGGACTCCTAGCAGGTAGAGCGTCAGTCCCGGCAGCGTCGTAATCATGCCCAGAAAGAACCAGATCACTGCTGACTTGCCAACAATATATTCATTCGGTGAGAGTGGACGGGAGAAGTACTGCAGGTAGGCTTTGCTGCGCAAGTCATAGGAAATTAGCAGCGGTGCGATCAGACCAATCAGTAGCACCATCGAATACAACTGGGGCACACGGAAGAATCCCAGAATCAGCGTAGACCAAACCTCATGCCGAACGCTAACGGGATCTTGCAGCATCTGCGCCGCAAGGTCTGGGCGTTCCATTGGACCTTGCAAGGTCCGGATGATCACCCTGCGATAGGTCACATCAGTAACTCCCTGCTCAAAGCAGAAAATACCAATGGCAGGAATGGCGATGGGCAGCCAGGCAACCATCAAAAGCAGTTTCAGCATTCGCCGCCGCCAAATCAGCGTGATTCCGCTTCGGGCTACAAACAGCGGGCGGATCAGTTGGTGATTGCGTTTGCCGACCCACTTTCGATATCCGAGATCATGCACTGGCATATTAGGGATGCTCCGATGCGGATACGGCTTGAAAGAAAATTTCTTCGAGAGAGTTTTGCGCCGGCGCGAGTCGGCGTATGGAAGTTTCAGTGGCTGCTGCGATGTCCCACACGCTGGAAACCTGATCGACGCCTGTGCCGATGATTTTGAGCGTGCCATCCACCTTGGTAGTCACAGTGAATCCCGCTTTTTCGAGACCACTCAAAAACGCATCGGTTTCACCATACGTCATCACATTCAGTGTCGGTTCTGCTGGTTTGCTGAGATTTTTCATCGAGTCATAAACTCGTACCTTACCGCGAGCGAGAATGACGACTTGATCACACACTGCCTTCACGTCTGGCAAGATATGAGTCGATAGCAGAATCGATTTTCCATGTTCACTGGCTAACGTGCGGATCCGACGGAGCATGGCATCACGTTGGTCAGGGTCAAGGCCGGTGGTTGGTTCATCGAGGATCAGGAAGGGGGGATCGTGAACGAGAGCCTGTGCAAATTTCAATTTCTGACGCATGCCGGTCGAATAAGCTTCGACACCACGATACTTCTCTTCGCCAATGTCACAAAAATCGGTGATCTCGTGAGCTCTTCTCAAACCTTCTGTCTTGGGAAGGCCTGACAGATTTGCCATGAATGCGACAGCTTCAATCCCGGTCAGACCCGCAATGTAGCAATCGTCTTCCGGCAGGTAGCCCACACGATCACGGATCTCACGAACCTCGCGAGGCCACTGCAAACCAAGCACCGTGCCTGTGCCTTGATGATTGCGGACTAATCCCAAAAGTGATTTGATAAGAGTACTTTTTCCCGAGCCATTCGGCCCCAGTAAACCTGTGATCCCAGGTTGGATCTCCAGCGAAACATCGTCGAGAGCCCGGAAACCGCTGTAGAGCTTGGTGACTCCATGAAGTGAGATGATCGGGCTCAGAAGAGACTCCGCGTGAGTGGGGTTGAAAGTATCGAGCGTCGATGGATCTGATCCTGATGCTCGTGGATGCCAGCCTAAACACAGTATCAGTTTTGGTCTAGTCCGTCGTCTTTTCTCGTCAGCGATCCTCGGACAAACGCACAACAGGGCCCGCGTTAAGATGGTCGCCAGTCACGACCGCAAGAAGCTTG
>CAXGRW010000228.1:0-7968 GCA_964012125.1 uncultured Rhodopirellula sp. | reverse complement strand
GTAACACGGCAGACAGCCAGCCGTACTGAACGATTCTTGACAGCGTATGCATCGGCAGCCGTTCTTTTGTGACTAAGGCCACGTTCGCAGCCAGTCGGCCGAACGTTGCTGGAATAATGTTTGGTTGTGGACCAATGTGGATGACCGTTTCCACACCGCGTGCCAGTGTTGCGTCGATGGCTTCCCAAAGCATTTGTGGCTTGTCAATCCACTGAGCGACAACATCTCGGGTGTTGTCACCGTCATAGCTGAAATCACCGGTCGCCATGGAAAACAGAGGAGTCGTGGGGGCGGTGAATCCACCTTCGATCGTATGCATTAGAAACTGAGCACGATCTGTGATGTTTCTCTGCCAGACAATAGGCGTATGCAGCGGAGGCCATTTGTCATCATTCAACCTGACGGAAATGCGTTCTGTTGTGATCTCGCCCTTCCGTTCTTTCAGTCGCTGAACAGTGTCTTTCTGGCCGATCAGCAGCATCGAGTTCGGGGCCAGAAACGTTGATACACCGATTACTCCATTCCCCTCAGCATTAATCTCCGTGCAAAGCCGATGCACATTTTTTCGTGGAATGAATTTCCCAGACCGGGAGAACAAAACGCACAGGGTAACGTCATCCGCGAGTTCAGCCGCGTCCCGTGACATCATGAGGGGGATTTTTAGCGCGTCATCCAGCGTCAAGACACCGCCGGCACTTAACGCAGTCAATTCACCAAGGCTAAAACCGTACATCATGTTTGCATCGGTCAGTGAGATCTCGAAGAATGTTTCAAGAATTTCAAGCTGTGCCAGTTCCACGGCGACAATAATCGCAATCGACTCGTGGTACTCTTTGAGAGTGGCTTCTTTTTCGAGTCGAACTCGTTGGATCAGGTCGACTGGAAACTTCATCACGTCGGTGCAGATGTCGCTTGCCCGCTGAAGATATTTTTCAACTATCTGCCCATACTTTGGGTGACGAAGCAATTCCGGTGTTCTTCCAAGGTTCGTCGCATTGTACCCACGAAACGCAAACGCACTTTTGCCAAGTCCTTTGGCGAGCTGTGCGCGAGTCTTGCCAGGAGGCTTTTCAGTGGTGTTGTTCATGTTGATTCGCAGTTGTCGGGTTCGAGAGGGGCTGGTTTCGAAGCAATTTCGTGACACCTACTGCAGTCGTTCATTCCAGGTGGCACGTTGAGTCAAAAGGCATATCCATCTCTTGTTGTCAGCCTGCAGCCCTGCTTCTTTTTTGGTTGTCCTTGTCCTCAGTTTTTTGCAATCTCATCTTCAAGCCATTCAAAATTCCCTTGCATAAAACTTTTGTTCAGTTTGAGCGTCGCTGCATCATTGTTGCGGCTAATGTCACGGAATAGTTTTGCAATGCGGATGACGGCTTCTTTGCAGTAATAGTCTGCCAGGTCAACTGCATTTGCCGCATGTGGCTCATCGCCCTTCAAGCTGTCGGCATACGAGCATGCAGCTGACATGATGAACAGTTCCGTGCCGATGTCCACGAAGCGGTTAATCAGCAATTGCTTCTCTGCCATTTTCTTTTGATGGATCGCCATCTTGTGGAATAGCGTGCGGGCCATTTTCTTACTCAGCCTCGCAACTGTTCGCATGTGGCGGTTCAGTCGAGGCTCCATGGCGAATTTTCCGGCCGACAGCACCGGTATCCAAAGCGTTGGGTACCACAACGCATAGACCTTCATCATTTTGAAGAATGCCCCGATCTTGGTGCCGAGTGACACGCCGGGTTTGAATAGTGCACCAATATGCTGTAGATGAAAATCGAGTGCTTCGCGGGCGATGAACAGATGCATGATCTCCGATGATCCTTCGAAAATAAGATTCACGCGTGAGTCTCTTAGTAATCGTTCAATCGCAATTCCCTCTTCGCCTCGGGCACGCAGCGAATCCGCTGTTTCGAATCCCCGCCCACCTCGGATCTGAAGCGTCTGCTGCAGGAGTTCATAGTGTGCTACCGTGTTGAAAAGTTTGGCTATTGCTGCTTCCAGCCGAATGTCAAAGTGTTTGTTGTCCGCCATCGCTGAGGCTGCCTTCCAGACGGCATCCATCGCGAATGTGTCTGATGCAATTTTCGCCTGCTTGCCAGCAATCGTTTCATGTTCTCCAATCGGATGTCCCCACTGCACGCGTTCGTTCGTCCATTTTCGATTGATCTGCATGCACCATTTGCTGCTGCCCGTTACACCTGCTGGTATCGATAGTCGTCCGGTATTGAGAGTCTTCAGTGCGAGACGCAGCCCATCACCCTCTTCCAGAATCATGTTTTCTTTTGGGATTTTGACGTCTGTAAAACGAATCACGCCGTTGTAGAGCGCCTTCAGGCCCATGAATCTACAGCGGTGCAGAACTTCGACACCTGGTGTGTCCATTTCGACAAGGAACGCAGTGATCTGCTTGCGTTCTTTCCCTCGCACAATCTTTGGTGGCGTAACGGCCATGACGACGATCACATTGGCCTTCGTGCCGTTCGTGCACCAGAGTTTCTCACCGTTGATGATGTAATGCGAGCCGTCTTCTGTCGGTGTCGCCGCTGTTGTCATCGCCCGTGGATCAGAGCCTGCATTCGCTTCTGTTAGCGCGAACGCAGAAATTGCTCCGTCGCGAAAACGTGGAAGAAACTTTTCCTTCTGCTCGTCGGTTCCAAACATAAGCAGTGGCTGCGGAACACCGATACTCTGGTGTGCTGACAGCAGCGCGGTCAGGTTGCCACAGTAACTCCCCGTGAGATGCAGGGCCCGATTGTAGTTGACCTGGCTTAGCCCGAGTCCGTTGTATTGCGTGGGGATCTTCATCGCAAAACATCCGAGTTCTGCAAGTCCCTTTAACACGCTTTCAGAAATCTCACCCGTCCTGTCAACTTCATCGGCGTCGTAGTTTGCATCAAGATAGGCTTGAAGCTTTTTAAGAAATTCGTCACCAATCTTTTTATCTTCGTCAGTCTGACGTGGAAACGGATGTATCAGGTCCCACTTGACCTGTCCCTGATACAACAGCGCGGCAAAGCTTGGGTGCAGCCACTCGGTCTCTCGCGAATCCTCAGCAAATTCCAGTGATGCCCGTGCTTCCTTGCCAATACTCTTGTCGAACATACTCATGTTTAACCTGCTTCTTTCCGTTGTGTTTCACCTGGTGTTTGTATGATTTGTATGGCTTTACGATGAGTAAAACGTCCCGTCTGTATTCGCCATACTTCGCAGCAATTGACTTGGTTCGAATCGATGTTGATCGAATCTTTCCTGAAATTCCTTCAGGTCTGCAACGATCTGTTTGGCACCGATCGAATCCGCATAACGCAACAACCCACCTCGGAACGGTGGAAAACCAGTACCGTAAATCATGCCCACATCGATCGTGCCGGCGGACTCAACAACGCCTTCTTCAAGACATCGAGAGGCTTCGTTAATCATGACGTAGATTAGACGTTTTCGCGTGATGTCGTCGTCGAGCGTGAAGGTGGCGTTTTTACACATGTTCCGCGGTTTGCTGCTGACTTTTTTTTGCTTACCCGAGTAGATATAGAAGCCCTCGCCGGATTTCTTGCCGAGTGTTCCCGCCTCGTATACATCCTTCAGGATTGTAGGGACACGCATGTGGTCGCCATACGCGGCTTCAAGAATTTGGGCAACGTGATGCCCGACGTCGATGCCCACTTCGTCGGCAAGTTCCAACGGACCCATGGGCATACCGAATCGCTTGACAACATTGTCAAGTCGCTTCGTGTCGATTCCCTCCTCGAAAAGATACGCCGCTTCGTTCATGTAGGGCAGCAGGATACGGTTAACGATGAAGCCCTCTTTGTCTTTGACAACGATAGCCATTTTGCCAAGTTGTCTTGCGAAAGCGACCGCAGTGGCGAGCGTTTCTTCACTGGTTTTTTCTGTGACAATAATTTCCAGCAGCGGCATGCGATGGACCGGATTGAAAAAATGAAAACCACAGACTTTGTCAGGGCGGTTTGTACATTCCGCCATTTCCGTCACAGAGAGCGACGACGTATTGGTCAATAAACAGGCACTTGGCTGGACCAGTTCATCCAGCTCTTGAAAGACCTGTTTCTTGACATTCATGCGTTCCACGACGGCTTCAATAACGACCTCGGCGTTCTGGAATCCGTCGTACGTCGTTGTTGGTGATATCAGGCTCATCTGAGCTTCAACCTGTCCTTTTTTCATGCGACGTGTTTTCAACAGATATCTGTAGACTTCGCGGGCGGTTTTCAACGCAAGGGCAAGCGCCTGATTGTTGAGGTCTTTGATCCGACAGACCACGTTGTTTTTGGCCAGCAACTGTGCAATGCCACCACCCATCACGCCAGCGCCAACGACACCCGCTTTTTTGACGTGTGTGAGAGACGGTTTCGCTTCCGTCCATGTTTTCTTTTTGTAGCGTTCATCAAGGTAGAACACGTGAATGAGGTTCTTGGAAATTTCTGACGCACCGAGTTTGCCAAACCCCTCGCTTTCCAGACGAAAAGCGTCCTCTCTCGGTTTACCGACAACGCTCTTGATGGTATCCAGCGCAACCAATGGTGCTGGATAATGACCGGACGTTGATTTCAAGACATTCTTGCGAGCTTGACCAAACAGAATGCTACGACCGATCGGATTTTCTTCCAGCAGTCTGGTGATGAAAGTTTTTCGTCGCCGTTGAATCTTTTCCTTTTTCGATAGGATAGCTCGTGCAAAAATTTTCGCCTGGTCAACAAGGATCGGATCGTAGAACAGTCGGTCGACCATTCCTAAGCTGAGTGCACGATTCGCATCAAGTATTTTTCCGGGCAGAATCACTGACAAGGCATTGGAAATCCCAATGAGTTCCGGAAGACGGATGCAGCCGCCAAAGCCAGGAAGAATTCCCAGCCTAACTTCGGGCAGACCAATTTTGACGCACCCAGCAAAACCGGCGACGCGGTAATTGCAGGCGAGTGAAAGTTCGTACCCGCCACCAAGGCACGCTCCATTGATTACAGCAACGGTTGTTTGTGGCAGTTGCTCAAGCTTGTTGATTACCTGCTTGCCAGAGTTGCATTTCTCGATGGCTTCTTGTGGATCAGTGATTGAATCAATCTCTTTGATGTCCGCGCCTGCGATAAAAATCGATTTCTTCGCACTCGTAATCAAAAGTGCTTTGATGTCGGAACGGAGTGCAATCTCATCGAGATGCTGTCCCAGTTCCGTCAACGCGGCACTGCTTAGAATGTTCGCACTGGAATCCGGAGTATCGAACTCAAGAGTTCCAATTTCCCCATCAATGGTTCGTTTGAAATAGTTCATGGCAGTGCTTGCTTGTCTGTTGGAATCTTGTCTGTAGGAATGATTTCTACGTCGACGGCAGTGTTTTTGGTCGTCACAGGTGGTTGCTACCGAACGATTTATCTTGAGGGTTGGTAATCAATCTTTCGTTCTGAAGGCCGCTTTCTGTTTCTGTGTGGTCAATGTGCTCGTTCGAGAATGATTGCTCCGCCCTGTCCTCCTCCAATACAGAGCGAGACCAATGCATAGTGTTCACGTCGACGATGAAGCTCTTTCAGGGCCGTCAGGACAAGGCGATTACCAGTGACTCCGACCGGGTGCCCCAATGCAATGGCTCCACCGTTGACGTTGAGCCGGGTTTGTTCCAGCTTGCCGATGGCTTTGGTCCGCCCGAGTTCCTCTTTTGCGAATTGATCGGACTCGATCAGCTGCACACATCCCAGAACTTGAGCTGCAAATGCTTCGTTGATCTCAACAAAGGACATTTGATCCAGCTCCATGCCGGATTTTTTGAGAACGGTTGAAATGGCGTAGACAGGGCCGAGACCCATCACCGCAGGGCTCAGCCCTTCGTACGCATACGATTTGATGTACCCCAGTGGCGACAGTCCAAGTTCACCGGCTTTCGATTCCTTCATCATTAATAGTGCACTTGCCCCGTCAGTGATTGGACAGGCGTTGCCAACCGTCACAGTGCCTGATTTTCGATCGAAATACGGTTGAAGTTTGGCTAATGCTTCGAGTGACTGCCCCTCACGCGGGCCGTTATCAGCTTCACAAACTGATTCATACTTTGGTTCCACCGGTACTGCCATGATCTCATCGGCAAGTTTGTCCCGGTTTGCCAAAGCCTTGTTGTGACTAGCGAGAGCAAATTCGTCCTGTTGCTCCCGAGTAATCCCGCACTGCTTTGCGATGTTCTCTGCAGTCTGGCCCATATTCAGTCCGCATACGGGATCAGACAGTCCACAGACTACGCCGACAATCGGCTTCAGGAAATGAGGGCGGAAGGATAGTATTGTTTTCAGTTTTTGCAGTGCTGTTTTTGACGTCATCAGCCCGGCAAATAACCTTGTCATATGCTCGTTGTAGATGAGCGGAATATTCGTCATCGACTCCGTTCCACCAGCAATCACAACGTCGTCAAATCCACTGATGATCTTTTCATACGCACTGGTGACCGACTCAAATCCCGAAGCGCAGTTGCGTGAGACCGTGTAGGCACGAGAGCGTTCGGGTAGTCCGGCCATCAAAGCAGCCACACGCGCTACGTTGGCTGCCTCGACCGGATTCGCAACGCAGCCCATGATAACTTCGTCAACACGCGCTCCATCAATTAACGAACGGTCGAGCAGTTCTCGGATAGCGAGTGAACCCAGTTTCTGCGCGGAGAAACCCTTGAGGTCAGTACCGGCCTTGCAGAACGGTGTTCGTATGCCATCGACAATTGCAATCCGATCACTCATGGTACGGCCTTCCTTCGGAAGTAACTTGATCTGCCGCGAACGCTGGTGTTGAAAAACGACGCGGAGTTTTAAACTCATCACAATAATGAGTTTGGTGAATGCGGCTCCCCTTACAGCTGTATCCTGTACCTGAAGGTATACTGTTTCAGGTTGATTGGAATTATTTCATTCTCCCACCAGAAATCAAATCTGAAGCCCGGGTACTGTCCATTGGAACACGTAATTGTAGGAATAGGGGATGCGCTTGTTTTAGCTCAATTCGAGAGTGCTCTGGAATGTAAAATAAACTATTGACAGGTCATGTTTTCTGGGAATGAATTCTCGAGCAGCAACGTAGAGCAGCAACGTAGAGCAGCAAAGGCATCTGCAGTGATCAAAGGTACGAACCACCCGCACACAGCTGTTCAAAGTCTTGCCCGAAAGATAATGTTATGGGGTCTGTGGATGGCTCCTGTGAGTGCTCTGGCCTGTGATGAGCTCATTGGAGATTGGTCACTCCAGATGGATTCAGGGACACCAGCCTGGATGAGCATCAATCAAACGGAGGGAAGTTGGGTCGTAAAAATGCGGCTCTATATTGGCTCTGAAGGCCCCCATACGAATGTCGCAGCAACCGATGGACGCCTCACATTTAAACTTCGTCAGAATAAAAAATCAACTGATAGTAAGACAGTTGATGTTGGGGTGACAAACGGGAAACTCGACGGTGTGGTTTGCACGACATCGCAAGACGGTGCCGTGCATCACGACTCATTTACGGGCACCAGAATTCCGCCTGTTCCTGCAACTCCACCAGATCTTTCAAAAGTTCGGTTTGGTCCTCCCGTAGCACTCTTGAACGGTAGAGACTTAACCGGATGGCGACCCTATGAAGCGGATAAGAAGATGGGATGGAGCATACAAAACGGTGATCTTGTGAACACGACCCCAAAGACCGACTTCAGTGCAACCGGCGATTATGCAAACCTACGCACGAACGCGGTGTTTGAAGATTTCTTGCTCCATATTGAATTCAATATTGTTGAAGCACGAAATAGTGGTATTTATTTGCGGGGAATGTACGAAGCACAAGTTGTCGATCGAAACAGCAGGATGCAGGGCAAGCAAGGTGTGGGCGCTATCTTCGGAAGAATCGAGCCGATGAAGAATGCAGGTAAAGAAGGAGGTGTATGGCAAACATATGACCTCACCCTTGTTGATCGACACATTACGGTGATCCTCAATGGAGAAAAGGTAATTG
>CAXGRW010000227.1:0-7979 GCA_964012125.1 uncultured Rhodopirellula sp. | reverse complement strand
AGTCGTTCGCGAGTATCTCGACGCGGTTTGCGCGGCCTACAACGCGACTGATGGAACGGTGCCCATAGATAGCGAGTTGGCCGAATACCTTCGCTGGGGATTCAACCAAGCTGATCGCCTCGATCCATTGCGCGAATGTCCTGCTTCTGTACTCGACGAAACCATCGACGAATCTACCGAAGTTGAGGCAGGTGTACCGCGAAAACCAAGATAGCGGAATTCCTTGAGCCCGATTTCCGGGTTATAAGGTCGTCGTATTTCGTAATGTCTAGGCATTCAGGTACACTCCCCAGAAGGCCGTTTTTACCGAACGTTTACCACTTTTTGATATGTGGGCGGATAGAATTCCGTTGTGGATAAATTGTGCGGAGAGCGGTTTTGAACGGCGTTCGGTTCACACAACTTAAACCCCTCGTTCGTATTCCATTGCGACCGAGGGGTTTTTTCATGCGCCGGTGGAGAGTCCGTGCGACTTATCCGTAATCTGCGCAACGACTTGGGGCACTTTTCCAGGATTGAAACGTCTCTGTTTCCGACCAATGCGCGACATCGTTTCCACACGATGTGACGTCTTGTGCACTGCGGTTCCGCCAAACTCTCTGCTATCTCTGTCAGTCTGACCGCGGGGTTATAGGCTCAGCCCCACCAAATGTCGCGATTTAGACTGTTCGTAACCGGTTCGCTGGGTGAGCGAGACTCACAGCCCTCTCAGGTGGCGATTGAAACTCCCGCTAAGATTCTCTTTGGGATCGCCTCGTCTTTCTGGGCAGGTGTTAGACGCTGGTCAAAACAAGTACCTCACATACGTTAGTTGCTGTACGCCGCTGTTCCTCGGCTCTGTAGCCAACACCGTAGTTCCAGCTCACCTCCGAGTGCCTGGTATTTGTTCGAGTTCTCCACGTCGTTCCCGGCATCGCTGCCAGATAACATTTCCGGAGAAAGGTCATCAATACGCTTTTTTGTTAACTGTTGTTGCCGCGTCTATTTGCGAAGCAATCGGGCGGGAGGTCAACAGCGAGACACTGAAAAATAGGACGAGCGAAATCAGCAGTGCAACGGCGCCAGAGTCGATATTCAATGGCATGGCAATCCCGAATGCTTTGATTGAAAAATTGACGACAAGGCTAGCGACGATCGCGGTGCACGCCGCTGCCCCGGTGGCTCGCTTCCAATTCAATCCGATTGCCACCGTAGGAACCAAGGCGGCTGCAAAGGTACCCCAACCGAACGCTCCCAGCAATGCAACCATCTCACCCAGCTTCAGAGCGAAAATAGTTGCGACCACACCCAAGATGACGGTGACGATCCTTGCCCATCGAAGTTCATTTTTGATCTCGCCGCCACGAAGTGCGAGGGGAAAGTCATGGACGATCGCCGCGGCACCGATGTTGAGGAATGCATCCGCAGTGGACATGATTGCCGCGAATAGTCCCGCGAAGACAACGCCTGCCAGAATCGGATGGGTAAAGTGCTGGAGAAAGTCCGGCGCCGCATGATCGGCGTTGGCAAGTTCTGGATACGCGCCACTGACAACCAAGGCACGCATCGCCAAACCAAGTGCGATCCACAACAGCGCGGTGACCACGTATCCAACAATTGTCGCTGGCAAAGTCCAGCGAGCGTCTTCGGCTCGGCGCGTCATCATCAGCTTGGTGATCACGTGAGGCTGACCGGCAACTCCAAGTGCAAAGACGAAATACCAAGACAAGCAGCCGATCATTCCCTTGCTGCCCCAGGGACTCATCGATGCAGGATCATCCTTCATCAGAATTTCTGAGATCCCCGCCATGCCACCGTCGACAGCCCAAATCGCGGCCAAAAACACCATCACGGCCGCGACCATCATGATCACGCCTTGGACAAGATCGGTGTAAACCGACGCAATGATGCCACCGGTGACACAGTAAAACACAAGCAGAGTTGTCGAAAAAACTGCGCAGTACACGAGTGGTATTTCACCCATGTTCGTCAATCCCGCAGCAAGGCTTTGCAAGACAGTTGCCATCGCCGCAATCTGAGTGGCAAGGTAGCCCAAAACGCCCAGCACAATTGCCATTGCAGTCAGCATTCCCGCAGCAGGACTGTTGTATCGTGCCATGATGACATCAGGCAATGAAATGGAATCCCGCTTAACAGCCCACTGGCGGAGTTTCCGCCCCAGCAGGAAGAAGCAAATTGCGTAGCCGATCGTCGTCGAAATGACGATCCAAAGCGAGCTGATTCCCATCCGATAGACCAGCCCCGGACCGCCAACAAAGCCGAAGCCACTCATTGCGCTGGAGAAAATCGCGATGGATGTGACAAAGATTCCGAGGTCTCGCCCAGCCATGAAGAAATCTTTAGCGTTCTTCGTCTTGCGCATCGCCCATAGCCCGACAGCAATGCACAGCAAGAAATAGACGCCAACACAGGCCGCGATGATTTGTGAGCGATACTGTTCCATCATTCACCCCGGGATTCAGTTTGGATCGCAAACCATGTATCGAATTTCACGCAGTAAATGACGACAAAAATCATCGGTACCGCCCACAGTCCGAAAACCATCCAGGTCGTTGGAGCGGCGAAAGGGCCAAGCAGCGAAGGTCCTTCACGGACGTAGTTGCGATAGCTCAGCATCATCCAGACAAACGTGGCCACGTAAACAATCCCACCACCCAGCACGGCCAACTTGAGCTGCAAGGCGTATTTCGAGTGTTGGGCAGCAAACATCAACGAAGCAACCAATGCGAAAAGGGTGACCATGCCGAACGCAAGCCCAAACCCCCAATGCCCAGCGTCTTCCACGGCCTGTGTTTCGCCGATTTCCATGGAACTAATCCGTGAATGTTGCTCGGGTTTTGACCAGGCCGATTCGTACGTCACGGAGGCACCAATCATTAGGAGCAACAGCGATATCGAAAGCACGAGCAAGACTCGCGGTGCGTCTAACCAGGATGGAAAAACGCCAAGTTTATCTGTCATTGCGGTGCCACCAATTCTGTTTTGCGATGCGATTCAATGATGCCATCCAGCACGTCGCATGCTTCAGCTCGCAAGCCGTTGCCGATGCTTGTTTTTTTCCCAATTTCCAGATGCTTGTCGTTTTCCACTGTGTAACTAGGCCACTGTGGAAGCCCATCGACATTTGGATCACCAGTCTTCGCGAAGTGCACCCAGTATCCGATCATTGACTTGGCAATTTCACGATCGACATCTTTGATTTTTGACGCATCAAGTGTGTTGAAGACATAACGAATTTCCGCGGCATGGGCGGCCCCCAGCCACGGCCACGTAGGACTGGTTTGAGTGAAGTGGTACATCCAAGTTTTATTTCCCAGCCGCTGCATCTGACGTGCATATTCTCGCGTCGGCCGCACGAACCACGTATCAGTGATGTGCTGAACGACTGCTTTGCGAACGTCGCCAACTTTTTCTGCGGGGTACAACGTTTTGATCGCGCCGGCCTGGTCACCATACTCGCCCTGCATTTCAGCCTGGTAGAGTTCAACCGACGGAAAAGGCTGTCGTGCGGTAAACATTGTCCCCTCATCGCGGTTTGTACCGACGATCGAACGGACTCGATTCTGTTCTCCCTCCGCGTAGATTTGTGCAGGAGACTGAGGGAACAACCATCCGTCTGTCGCGACAGGCAATCTTTGCTTGAAATACTCCAGTATTTCTTCTGTCGAGAGTTGTCGCATCGCTGACGCAGTGACTTCGCCGCTGATTGCTTTCGCGACTTCCGTTGTCCCAACTTCCTCGGCGGTATCCAGATCGGCGAATACCGTTTCGGGTAACCAAGCACTTTGCAAGATTGCTTTTCGAAAGAGCCCCCTTGCCTGTGGGGTCGCGGTCAAGCAATAGACGCTCGTACCGCCCGCAGACTCCCCAAAGATCGTGACGTTATCAGGGTCACCACCGAAAATGGCGATGTTCCTCTGTACCCACTTGAGCGCCGCGACTTGATCCAGCAGCCCGTAGTTCCCCGATACACCCTGCTCGGATTCCACCGACAACAAAGGGTGAGCAAGGAATCCCAACGCTCCCAAACGATAGTTGATCGAAACCAGGACGACACCGCGTTTGGAAAATTGATCGCCCATGTAACCCGGCTCATGTGCGGATCCCGTGGTCAGTCCGCCGCCATGAATCCAGACCATCACCGGTAGTTTTTCGGCAGTTGGATTGGCCGGGCTCCAAACGTTCAGGTACAGGCAGTCCTCGCCGAATGGCCCTGCGCGTTCGCGGCCTTCCTGCGGGCACTTGTTTCCGAACTTGTCGCAGGCTCGAACTCCTTCCCAGGACGCCACCAACGCTGGCGGCTTCCATCGCAACTCTCCGACGGGCGGAGCCGCAAACGGAATGCCTTTGAAAACGTGAATGGAATCGTCGCTGTTGGAAGTGACACCGGTGATGATGCCAGAATCGATGCGAACCGGAGCAGTGGGCAACGCGACAATTTTCACAAATGCATTTGTGAGGTCGTCAATCTCGTCGCAAACTCCCTTTTTCAGTTGTTGGCCGACTTCGCATTCGGTGCGAATCTTTAAATAGGATTGTTCTCGATCGTAGGCCGGCCATTCTGTGAGTCCCTCGCGATTCGGATTGCCAGTTTTTGCGAACTGAGTCCAATAGCCGATCATCGTTTTGGAAACACTTCGTTCGTCTTCGCTCGCACCATTTCCCAACATGCCAAACACGTATTTCAACTCGCTGGCGTGTGGCGATCCCAGTGCAGGGGCCTTTCGGCTTGGGAATTCGTACTGGTACTGAAACGATTTAGACGACACGTTTTTCATCCCATCGAGCAACTGTCGAGCAGGCTGCACGAACCAAGCGTCCGTGATATACCGACTGCCGCCAACCTTCAACGTTTGGTTCGGATCGCGACTATAGAGTTCAAGCAGTTCTTCACCTACTGGCCCGTAGAAATCCATAATACCGGATTCAAACACCTCGATCTCTTTGGGGACAAAGTTGCTGAAGTAGTTCCCTTCGTCTTTAGTCGTCCCAATGATCATAGGCACATCTGCCTGCTTACCGCTGGCAAAGATGGCAGCCGGATGATCGTTCAAAAACCAGTCATCGATCGTGACACGGGTCTTGTAGTAGTCTTGGCCTGTAATGAACTTTTCCGCGGGCAGACAGCGTAATTCAGCGATGGCCTGAGCATTGTCGGATTGGACAAAATGACTGGCCCATTGTTTTCCCAATTTTTCAGCACTGGACGTGTTGGACACCGGCTTCTTCAATCGAACAATGTTGGCTTCAGCCAATTGCGTGACGTAACCAAACATCCATGGACTCTGAGCAATGGCTCGATGAAAGAGTCCCTTTGCCAGTGTTGTGGCGCACAACGCGGCAACGCTTGTGCCGCCAGCTGACTCGCCGAAAATCGTGACGTTGTTGGGATCGCCGCCGAAGTTCGCAATATTGTCTTGCACCCACTTGAGCGACTCGATCTGATCCAGAAAACCGTAGTTGCCAGAAACACCATTTGGCGATTCCTTGGACAAGCCGGGATGTGCAAGGAAACCCAGTGCGCCCAATCGATAGTTCACCGAGACCAAGACTACGTCTTCATTTGCGAAAGCGGATCCATCGTATTTATCCTGGCTGCTCCAACCTCGATTCAATCCACCACCGTGAATCCAAACCATCACCGGGCGTTTGGTTTTGCCTCCGATATTGTTCGACCAGACATTTAAATAGAGGCAGTCTTCGTTCATGTCGGGTGGATTGGTACGGCCCTTCATGTTTTGCCAGGCGACGTCTCCGAATCGATCGCATCGCCGAACTTCATTCCACTTTTCAGGTGGCTGGGGTGGCCGCCAACGAAGATCGCCAACGGGCGGTGCCGCAAACGGGATTCCCCTAAAAACCGTAAGTCCACCATTGAGACGCTCGCCGGCAATCTTTCCCGATGTGGTCGTGACAATGTCAGAATCGAACAGCACGACTTGTGCGATGGAGGTTGTCGCGTTCAATGCCAAGAGCATGAAAAATCCGGCGATCGCCAGAATCGCCCATGGTCGTCTGTGATGAGTCTGCATGTTTTGAATTCGCATAGTCGTGAATGTAGTTTGATGCTTTTACTAACTGTGAATGACGATGGATTTCATCTCCGTCATTTCCTCAATCGCATACTTCGGACCTTCTTTCCCGATTCCGCTGTCTTTCAATCCGCCGTAGGGCATTAGGTCGGTCCGCCATAGAGGGCCCCAGTTGATATGAATGTTCCCGCTGTCCACTTCTTTGGCAAAACGGATCGCCGCGTCGATATCTTGCGTAAAAACGCCGGCGCTCAAGCCGAAGTTCGTGTCGTTGGCCATTCGGATCGCGTCATCGACATCGCGAGCACGCACGACGGCAACGCCAGGACCAAACAATTCATCACGGACGACTTTCATTTCCGGCTTTGCGTCTAGAAGTAGTGTTGGCTGCATGAAGGCTCCGTCACGATTCCCACCGCAAGCAAGCGTCGCACCGTCTTTCACTGCTTCGTCGACCCACGACGCAACACGTTGGGCATCCGAATCACGAACCATCGGCCCCATTTGCGTTTCCTCATGCAATTGGTCGCCCGATACGATTGACTCAATCTCTGGAACAAGCTTGCTCATCAGTTCGTCGTGAACTTCGTCGGCAACGATCAACCGTTGTGCCGAAATGCAAACCTGCCCCGCGTTAGCAAATCCGCTAAACACTGTCCCGGTGACCACTTTATCCAAATCGGCATCGGGCAGCACGATCAGTGGACTGTTGGACCCCAGCTCCATCGTGACTCGCTTGATCCCGGCGATGGAGCAGATTTGTTCGCCGACTTCCTGGCTGCCGGTAAAGCTGACTTTCCGAACTCGCTTGTCACTGCAAATCGCGTTGCCGATGACCCGGCCACTGCCGGTGATACAGGAGATTGCATCGGGAGGCAGTCCCGCATCCAGTAACACCTCCACCAACTGCAGGGCAATCAACGGTGTATCGCTGGCTGGCTTCAGAATCACGGAGTTGCCGGCTGCCAACGCGGGCCCAACTTTGTGACACACCAGACTGAGCGGAAAGTTGAACGGCGTGATCGCGGCTACCACGCCACAAGGTACTCGCAATGTGAAGCCAAGCTTGTTTTTGACGCCCAGTCCGCCATCGAGCGGCAACACTTCTCCGCTAAGTCGCTTGGCTTCTTCACCACTCAACTCGATCGCCTGTGCCGAACGTTCCACTTCAGAGATAGCTTCACGAATCGTCTTGCCTTCCTCGCTGGCAAGGGTTCGAGCCATCACGTCGCGCCGTTCCAAAATTAAGTCGGCGGCACGGCGAAGAATCTGAAACCGCTCGTAGCCCGTCAGTGATTTCATCACGTCAGCACCTCGCACGGACGACGCCAACGCTGATTCGACGTCTGCGTCGGAAGCGATCGGGACAGTGTCAATCACTTCACCATCGGCCGGATTAACGACGTCCATTCGATCGTCGCGATCCTGCCATTCACCTGCAAAAAAAAATTTCATGGTCACTTTCTTGTTTCTATTTCACAATGGCGGCTATTTCGCTCACAAACACGCCTGCAAAATCTGCCGGGCGTCGTCAACCGTTGCCGATACGGGAGACAGATCGACCAACCGCTCGAGCGATATCGCGGTATTGGCGAGCGCGTCAATGTCTTCAGGCTTCCCGCCTACGTCGCCCAAGCAACTCGGCAGCGCGACGGATCTTCGCAGGCACTCGACCGCTTCGATCGACGCCTCGGCCACTTCCAACTCGGGCATTTCTGCTGACGCCGGTACGCCCAGCAGTCCAGCGATCTTTGCCAGTCGTGATTGCCGCCCCGGTAACCAAAAGCGCATGATGTTGGGCAACACGATTCCGTTGCCCGCGCCATGACTACACTTGTAAGTCGATCCAATCGGATATTCGAGCGCGTGCGCCAGCGATACGCCGCACGACGAGAACGCGGATCCGGCCAGTGTTGCCGCCAACGACATACCGCTTCGTGCTGCGAG
>CAXGRW010000226.1:0-7982 GCA_964012125.1 uncultured Rhodopirellula sp. | reverse complement strand
CGACAAGCAGCTTGAAACGGGCAAGCGACTGCGCGATTACCGCCTGATAAAGAAGATCGGTGAAGGAGGGATGGGCACGGTTTACCAGGCAGTTCACGTCCATTTAGCGAAGCACGTTGCACTCAAAATCCTCCCGGCAGACAAACTTGGCTCCAGACAATCGGTGAGCCGATTCCGACAGGAAATGCGTGCCGTCGGAAAAGTCAATCACCCGAACGTCGTCAGCGCATCGGATGCCGGCACCATCGACGGCCAGCACTTCCTCGTCATGGAATTGGTTCAGGGCGCTGACCTTGCTCGGATCATCAATGACCGGGGACCTCTTCGTCTCGCCGATGCCTGTGAAATCGTGCGGCAGGCGGCAATCGGACTTCAGCATGCGCACGACAATGGACTCGTACATCGCGATGTGAAGCCGTCCAACATCATGCTCGCGCTCGATGGGGGCGTGAAACTGCTCGATCTTGGCCTCGCCGGCCTGAATAGCTCAGAATTTGAATCGACCGCGAACGTCGTCGTCACCGACCGCTTGACCTCGGTCGGTCAGGTCATGGGCACACTGGACTACATGGCTCCGGAACAGATTACGGCGAGCCCAAACTTCGATGGCAGAGCAGACATTTACGCGTTGGGCGCCACGCTGTTTCAACTGCTCACCGGACGAACGCCGTGTGGCGACCGCTCCGCAGGAACACCGGAACGCATCGAGGCCATACTGCACAACCCGCCGCTGGACATCGCGACGCTTCGAAATGACATTCCTGACGCACTTTGTGCGTTGTTGCAAAAACTGCTGGCAAAGAGCCCAGAGGATCGCCCACAGTCCGCCATTGATGTCGCCGGGGAATTGGTGCGGTTCACTTCGGATGCGGACTTAGACGCACTTGCCGAGTCGGCCCGAACCACGCTCGAAATACCGTCCGCTGATGTGGATGTGACCGATGATGTGTCCTTTGTTGTGTCACGCACCACTCAACCAAAGGATGGGGGGAATTCACGAAGACCGCTCACGGCCGTTGCGCTCGCCAGTTTCTTCCTAGCGCTGGTCGGTGCCATCATTTTCTACATTCAAACCGACAACGGCGTCATACGGGTCGAAGTGACCGACCCCGCGCTGAAAGTCGCAATCAACGATCAAACGATCACGATGAACGAAGACAACAAGAAACCGCTCATCATCCGCGCCGGCGAGCATTCGCTTACGGTACGTGAGGGAGATTCCGATTTTGAATTCGAGACGGACCGCTTCCAGATTCGTCGTGGCGACAAGATCGTTTTCAAGGTGGAACGGCTTGAGGGTGAAGTTGTAGTCAGGCGAAACGGGGAACGGTTTGGAGTAAATAAGCTGCAGAATGATCACCAAGAGATTCAGGGCGAGTGGCGAGTCGTGTCATTCCGACAGGACGGAGATGTGCTTCTGGATTTGGATCTTTTGCTGACAGTGAAGGGCAAGGCGTACAAAGCGATCCGGAGTGGCGAAAACGAGGTCCTTGAGCAAACGGGGCGAATCGAGATTGACAGGGAAAAAAGCCCGAAGACGATCGACTTCTTTGCGAGCAAAACCGACGGTGATGATTTAATCGGAATCTACAAGATTGAGGGTGATATCCTCACGATATGTGCCGGCGAACTGAAGGCAGGGAAACGTCCGAGGACTTTTAAGTGGCCACAGGGACCTGCCGTGACGCGGATGGAATTCCAGCGAGTGCCGAGGGGTGCTGGTGGCATCAACATCCAAACCTCGGGAGCTCGGGAAGTTGCCCTTCGGACGAGTTCCTCCAACAACATGAAACAAATCACATTGGCGTTGTTGGCTTATCACAAAACAAAGCAGCAGTGGCCGGATAGATTGGACGAGTTGTTGCCGTTCTTGGAAGTCGGCAAGATGGTTTTCGAAAACCCTGTGACCGGCGACAATCCGGGCTACGAATATGTCAAACCGCCTGCTCCGCTTGAGGAAATCACAGCCGCGGAGACGATCGTCTTGTACCAATTGCGTCACGGCCAACGCGATCGCCAACTTGGCGCTGCGCACCTTGATGGGCAGGTGTTGCTGAGCAAGCACGCGGAGGCTCCGATGCCTCCCGTCGATTCGTTAACCGACGATCCCACCTCTAACTTGCAGAACGGACAGGATTCTCTGGCTTTGGCCTTAGCCGCTCGTCTTTCTGAAAACGAGGATTGGGTAGCAGCGACCGACGCCTACCTGTCTGCGTACGAGGCCAACTCGGATCTATATGATTACCGCCATCTCGCGGCCTTCCAAAAGGCCGACCGGATGATCGACCTGGCGCAAGCCTTCGATGAAGAAAAGCTGCGGAAAATGAGTTGGAATAATACTTTTCTACCGCTGGCTAGTACTCTGATTCGAGACCCGAAGACAAAATCTCATGGCCTTGAACTGCTCAGGCGTGTATTCAAGGTTCAGCATAACGGTAGATTTCTAGCCTTGCGAAATCCCTCCTTTCGCTGGAAGGATATTCCTGACCCCATCTATTATTTGCGCACGGTTTTTGTACCGGAAGATTTCACAAGTGAAGGTGCGGGTTGGAAGCGCGTTTCTGTGCGGGCGACAGATACTATCGATGGCAGCGTGTCCGGATTGCTCACCGACGTTAAACCAATTTGCCATGATCCCAAAGTCCTGCGTCAATTTGCTGACGAGCTCCGCGTGCTGCTTGATGAAAACCGCACGTGGGATGCGGGCTGGGCAGTGCTGGCATTTTTCGAGGCCGAAATCGGCAACTACCGGGAGGCTGCGGATCTGCTGAGCGCAAACTCAGATCGTATTCCTGCGAATGCGGCCTGGATGCTTGGCACATCCTTAGAAGGAAAAGACGCGGGGCTTGATCACGTGTTGATAAAGCTCCTGGAACCTTGTCTGCGGAAATTCAAAGGTTTATCCAATCGATCCGGCAACCACCCGCTGCGGGTGTCTCCAATTAAGAAACTGGCCGGACTGTACGCGAGGCAAGATCGCAGGCTTGAAGCCCGTCAGCTGCTTTATGGTTTAGTTGATTCGACCGAGCAGCATCCGCTGATCAAGGGGTACTTACTGCAGGGCAGTGACGGTGGCTGCTACTACACACGGGAGGGTCGGTGTGTTGAGTGCCATAGGGAAGTCTTGATCAAGAGGGACTTCATGGTGATGACAGACGGCATGACTGACGCTCGTTACCCGGTCGACTCACTTCTGTCTTTGGCCCGAATGGATGCGAGCTACCGGAACGCCTTCGGTTCGGCTCGGGGATGGGTCGACACCAGCTCGAAGGCGGGAATCGCATTAGACAAAGTTGTCAACGGGGCAACCGACTTCAAACAGCAGAAAGCCAAGGCTGAAAAGGCGGTAACCCCAAGATTGGTCATCGAAGCCCTGCAATTGGACACCTTTCAGCGTTCGTCCCGTATTGACGAAAACAGCTTGAGCACGGCTCTGGAGCTCATAAAGTCGATAGAAGGAGATGATGAAAAGACCAAAGCCCTGCGCGAGCTTGCCCGCACCTCACAGGGGCGAGAAAACAAAGAGAAAGTCCTACTGGATCTGATGTTGTCAGTCCGTGGTGAGGGGCCGGACGCACAGGCAACGGTGTTCAGCCCGGTCGTCGATATTCTGAAGCTGGCTGTCGAATTCGAAGGGATAGATGCCGCGAAGGATATCGCAGAACTCGATAGGCGACTCGTCACCTTAAGTGAGCATCACCCAAAGAGTATCGAGGCGGGTATAGTCGCCACGGTGTTCGCCTTCCTCAGAAACGATTTGGACTCGGCAAAGGACCGATTGCAACGACTGTCGACAATCACAGACTATCCCGCATCGGATGGCGCCGCGTTTTGGCTTGTGGCACGTCATGCTCTACAGCACGAGCAGACAAAACTCATCGGTGCTGTTCTCTCGGAACGAGCTCTCACCGCTGCTGAAACTCAACCAGATTCCGAACTCAAAGAAGCGATCCAGCGCGAACGTTCCAGTAGTCACGCGAAACGAATCATCCCGGGACACAGCCCCGACGCCTCGTCAAGTCGTATGAACGCATGGACGAACTACCGAATCGCTTACACCGCTCAACGAGGAACAAACAGCGGCATCGACGTCATTCAGTCAGATGAAAACGGTCAGGATCAGTTGACACATGAACGCTTCGACATGCTGCCGCGTTGGTCGCCTGATGGCAAACAGATCGCATTTCTTTCGCTGCGACTTCAGGATCTTGAATTAGCGGACACGCATGATCTCGCAGGCCACTTTTTCCTGTACGTCATGGATGCTGACGGCAAGAACCAACGCCGCGTGACAACGACGCCGATAGGAAGTCACTTCGAGTGGTCGCCAGATGGAAAGCGATTCCTTTTTCAATCTTCTTGGGAAGATACAAGCCACCGGGGCAAGGATGGCCTGCATTCGTCAGCCATCTACACGATGAATACAGATGGAACGCAGCAGCAGCGTCTCAGGCCCGTCGGAAATCACGACAGTTGTCCCACTTGGTCGCCTGACGGGAAATGGATTGCTTTCTGCTCGGACCGGGACGGCAATCAAGACATCTACGTCATGAACACTGACGGCAGCAAAGTTCATCGGCTGACCGACGATGAAGCCGGCGACATCGATCCGCTCTGGTCACCTGATGGCAGTCAAATTGCGTTCACTTCATTTCGAATGCACCCTGGCGGCAGTGTTTGCCTGATTCAAGCTGATGGCTCGGATGAAAAGTTAATTTACGAAAGAGGTTCGGCAGTGGGATGGTCTCCGGATGCTCAGAGGATTCTCCTCACCAAAAACGGGCAGCTTGCCACTATCGAGATTGGTGGCCTGCAGGAAGTGTGGTTGACCAAGCCAGGAAGTCAAAGTCTGGACGCAGCGTTTACATCGGACGGCAAAAACATCTTTTACCGAACCAAGGGAAGTGACGGCTGGGAAATCAGGTCGGCGAGCGTCAATGGTGGACAACCCCAACGAATCGCAGGAGGCCTGGGTAATATCACGAGCTTCTCTTTGTGGACGCAGCGCGGCAAAGACAATGACACAGTGAAGGCAGCCGCCGAAGGTGCTCCTCCACAGGCACAGCCCGTCATCACGATGCTTAAGGCTATTGCCAGCAACGATCCTGATCTATTGAAATCAGTATTAAGCGATTCACAACTCGCTGATTTTAATGATGCCGAGCCGGCTCGGGATGATGGATTGAATGACCTCAAGCGAATGATGTTGGGTTTCTATGAAACAACCAACTTAGACCTTAACGCATTTCGTTATGAATACAGAGGAAACGATAAAGCCGGACAAGTCATGTTTACATACAGGGGAAAGTTCAAGGACTCCACTGATGTCGTAAAAGAAGGTGCTCACTGGAAGATATCTGGCCCGACAAAAGGTTTCAATTGATGCTGAAATAGAGAGTTCCTAACAAGTCGTCGGACCACATCGTGTGAACGGAAACGTCTGCTCGAAGGAGCACCGCGATGAAAATGGGTATCGAGAAAGGCAAGACCCCATGAAATCGAACAACCTTTCACTTCGAGCAATCGGCTTGCGCTGAGGTGCCTCTCTCATTGGAGTCGCGATTGCCCACACTCTTAAGGCATAAAAACAATCACTACTGAAACGATCAAATGAAAACAATTGGAATCCTACTCATCGTTGTTGGTCTCGCTTGCTTTGCCTTTATTTTCACGGGGCTCTACGCGTGGACGGCTCCGATGCCAGCTGAACCGACAATAGAATCGCTCACGAAAATCGCTACAGGCAGGCTATTTCTCATGTACGGCCTGGGCGGTGCGAGCATCGTCGGTGGGGCATTCATGTTGGTGCTAGGCATCAAAAAGTCGCGGCAACGGAAGCGGGATGGAATCAAAACAGACATCCGAAAACCGATCGCCGTAACTCTCGTCGGGGTGATGCTCCTTGCTGGTGTGGTTTTCGCGGGCGTTAAGTTCATGACTCGCTGGAATCCCGATATAGCATGGGCTGCTAAGGTCATTGGGGAATCAGAGGAACTTCAAATTCTGCTGGCGCGGTACCAAGAGGTGAACGGCGAATACCCGGAGTCTTTGGATGACATTGAAGAGGATTACACAAAACCGACTGACTTCTTGTCTCGCAATGCTGACCCGGCAGGAGAAAGCAGATGGTTCTATGAACGAATTGGGCCTAACGATTACCAATTGGAAGCGACCGCGTACTCCTGGGTCTCGTATCACGACTCTTTGGTTTACCGTCACTCGGGATCGTTTACCGAACCCTGGTTTTCCAATCCCGATGCACCCGACTCGAGGGAGTTCGGTAAATGGCGGTATATAGAAGGTTTCTCCCAGCATGGCGAGATGTACTACTTCGATGCGAATGGCCAATTCCACAAAGGCGATCGTTGAACGCAGAAATCTTCGGCATACAGCAGCGGAACGAACTCTCACCGCTGCCGAAACGCAGCCAGATTCCAGACTCAAAGAAGTGATTCTTCGCGAACGTTCCCGCATTCGTACAAAACGACTTGCACGACGCGAACCGAATTCACGGGCTTTTAAACGAAGGATAATTCGTGAACAACTTCAGCCAGCGGCGCCTGCAACCCGTGCTGCTTGCCCTGTCTCTGATGGCAGTCTGCGGCTCAGCGAATGCCGCCGACAACATCGTCGCAGAACCTGCGGTTGTAACGATCCACGCAAACTATCTGCATAGCCTGTTTCTCATGACGGATGGTTCGTTATGGGGAGCCGGTTCGAACCTAGCCGGAGCATTGGGCGGGGGCGGTTTTGTTCGGCCAACCCCATGGATCGTCGCGAAGGATGTGTCGGCAGCTGCTGCGGGGAAATTACACAGCCTGTTTCTCAAGAAAGATGGGTCCGTCTGGGCTGTCGGTTGGGTCGGGTCTGGAGCATTAGCTGATGGATTCAGCATCGATCTCCAAAAGAAACCGGCAAACTTATACGACCCAGAAAAAGGCGAAGGGATCCTGCGAGTCACCCCGATTCGAGTCATGGAAGGGGCAGCAGCCATTTCTGCAGGAACGGGACATAGTTTGTTTCTCAAGCAAGATGGTTCCGTCTGGGCATCGGGAGAGAACGAAGACGGAAGACTGGGGGACGGCACAACCAGTGACAAATCCAGGCCTGTCCCCATCATAAAAAACGTGGAGGCAATTTCCGCAGGGTTTGGACATAGCCTGTTTCTTAAGAAGGACGGATCGGTCTGGGCGACAGGCAGGAACGAGAAAGGACAGCTAGGAGACGGAACGACGACGAGTCGGACCGAACCAGTACAAGTCATGACGGATGTGGCCGCTATTTCCGCTGGCGCCAGCCATAGCCTGTTTCTGAAGAAAGACAGAACGGTCTGGGCATCGGGAGAGAACGTCGATGGAAGATTGGGTGATGGGACCAAGAGAAATCAATCCAAACCTGTTCAGGTACTGACACAGGTTGCAGCTATTTCTGCCGGTGATGTGCACAGTCTGTTTTTGAAGAAGGATGACTCGGTGTGGGGGACTGGCGATAACCGGTCCGGCGGGCTGGGAGATGCGTTGTGGGATCTCTACCCGGCAGACAGGCATGTCATCTCACCTGTTCAGATCATAACCGGCGTATCCTCCGTATCCGCCGGGGACCACTACAGCCTTTTCCTGATGAAAGATGGATCAGTCCTGGCGTCGGGAGAGAACATGTTCAACAATCTTGGCTATGGCGGTCCCCGCACGCCAAAGCCGACCAAGATTTCCTTTCGCAGACGGACCCCTTTGGAAATCAGAGCATGGAAGAAAGAGCTGGATGAGTTCGTAAACAATTTTGATCCAGAGACGGATTATTCATTGCCAATCTTGACCAAGCCGCCGCGTGCGGTGCTAACGAATAATCCAAGTGAAGTTAAATGATTGATTTGAAGGAATTGATGTCCGATTCGCGTGAACCAAGTAACAGAAGCCATTCACAGACTGCCGTCCGGATTGTCGGCGAAAAGGAAGAAGAATTCAGCATGTTTAGAAAGCTAC
>CAXGRW010000225.1:0-7983 GCA_964012125.1 uncultured Rhodopirellula sp. | reverse complement strand
AGCCTTAGGGACCACCAGAGCCTTAGGGACCATCAGAGCCTTAGGGACTACGTCGCGCCTGCCGAGCCTCCACTGCGCCACCGTAAATCTCATGCGCGGCCAACACCACCATTCCGACCAGAAGCGGTAAAATGTAGTACAGCAATCTGAATATCAGCACCGACGCCAACACAGAGTCGCCAACCGTACCCTTGAGCAAAGTTAGCAAGATCAGATCCAGGACTCCGAGACCTCCCGGCACCTGCGTCAAGAGTGAAACAGAGATCCCAACCAGATACGCTCCCAACACCATTGCGAATGGGACCGTCGCCGCTGTGGGGAGCACCAGATACAGTGCCGTCGCAGATATCAGCAGATCAATCGCGGCAACAGAAGCCTGGACTGCCATTAGCCCGGGCTCAGGCGGTCGCAGATTCAGCTTACCAATCGGCCATGGTTTTCGCCAAAGGCAGCAAACCAGCAGGTAACTGATTGCAAGGACTAGCAGAATCACGCCGAGGGTGCGGGTGCCAAAAGGCAAACTCACCTCTTCTGGCAGTTCGACGGGTACGCAGACCAACACCGTACCGCCAAGAAACCATAAACCGCTCCAGAAGGTCAGCCCCAGAATTGCCATCATCACGACGATCTGGCTCGGCGAGAGTCCCCACCGAGAATAAAAACGAAAACGCAGTGGAGTGGCCGCGAGTAATGTTCCCAAGTTATTACCGAGGCTGAACCCCAGAAATGACACCAAGGCAACGCGACGCAGGGGAAGCGATCGGCACACATAGCGCAGGGCCAGCAAGTCGTACGCGGTGAGAAGACCGTAATTGAGCGCAATCAGAAAGGCAGCAAAACCGATATAGAGTGGCCTTACCCCAGTCAGCCCAGCCATGAATTCTTCCCACGTGATCCCTTGGACCTCGCGGTACAGCAGACGAATCGCTAGCACGAATAGCACGGCAGCAAACGCCGGTCCGACAATCGCACGTAATCTTCGCGTTAGCAAGGAAACCGCCAATGGAGAGTAAGAGAGTTGCGTTGGGCTATTGTCGATGCAACAGCAAGGGTCGCAAGGGGAACACCCGCCAAAATCACCAAATTGGCCGGCCTGCGTTCCTCCTGCAACCTGCAAACGGCCTGCGAAGCCGGATACCGGCGTCGGGCTGACTATCGGTAGCAAGCTCAATTGACTAAAAACACGTCAGGTTGGCAGCGACACACATCGTAGCCAAAATTAAACGCGGCTGGTGAAACGGGCAGTCATGAGGCGAGGTTATCGCCAACCTTCATGTCTCTCGGTTCTGCACAATTTGGACCTGCAGCGAGCAGTCAATATCGAACACTGAACATCGACTAACCAGCACTTCCACTGCGTTTTTTTAACAACACGCGTTTCCTGATGAGTTGATCAATCGGTTCCCATTTGGGTCGCATGACTCAAACACGATGATTTTGATGGACCCTACCCTTTAATCGAGCAAGATAAGATGAAAACGGTGCAGCATGACCTGGTTGTTCTCGGCGGCGGCCCTGCAGGGTATGTGGCGGCAATCCGAGCAGCACAACTTGGAATCGACACGGCTTGCATCGATGAGAATCCCCGTTTTGGCGGCACTTGTCTTCGCGTTGGCTGCATTCCAAGCAAGGCGCTTCTCGAGTCAAGCCATCTGTACGAGGAAGCAAGCCACGGAATGTCCGAGCACGGCGTGCAGATCAACGGGGTTGAGTTGCATTTAGACAAACTGATGGCCCGGAAAGAGAAGATCGTGGATACCCTCACTGGTGGTATCAACATGCTGTTCAAGAAACGCGGTGTTACTCCCTACCAAGGCCGAGGCCGCTTTCGCGACATCAACACCATTCAAGTGGACGGGGAAGAACCGCTATTGATCGAGGCCAAACGCATTCTGATTTGCGCTGGCAGCCACCCAGCCAAGCTTCGATCGGTCGAAGAAGACAATGACCGGATCGGAAACAGCACGACAGCGTTGTCATTCCCTGACGTGCCAGACCGACTCGTTGTGATCGGCGGTGGCTACATCGGACTTGAATTGGGAAGCGTTTGGAATCGCTTGGGCAGTGAGGTCATTGTGCTGGAAGCCATGGATCGCATTCTCCCGGGCATCGACAACGAGATAGCGAACATTGCCCACCGCACCTTCAAACGCCAAGGTCTCGACTTTCGAACCAACACCTTTGTTGACTCGGCTAAACGAAACGGCGAAAAGTGCGTTGTTGAAATCAAAGATGGAGATCCCATCGAGTGCGATCGAGTTCTATTATCTACGGGCCGCACACCGGCCACTGACGATCTCGGTCTGGAGTCGATTGGACTTGAGACAGACGGACGCGGATTCATCGCCGTTGACAATCAATTCGAAACCGCAGTCGAAAGCGTCTATGCCACAGGCGACTGCATCGGTGGAGCCATGCTTGCCCACAAGGCGATGGAAGAGGGAATCGTATGCGTCGAGAGGATGGCCGGAATCGAAAGCCACATCAACTATGATGTCATTCCCGCAATCGTCTACACCCACCCCGAGATTGCGACTGTTGGCAAAACAGAAGAGCAACTCAAAGAAGCGGGTGTTCAATACAACAAGGGAGTCAGTCCCTTTGGCGCTAACGGCCGCGCACGCACACTCGGCGAAACCGAAGGTCGTGTCAAAATTCTGGCCGACCAAGAGACAGATCGGGTTCTGGGTGTACATATCATCGGCGCCAGAGCTGGTGATTTGATCGCTGAGGCGGCGGCAGCGATGGAGTATGGCGCTAGCAGCGAAGACATCGCCCGCACTTGCCACGCCCATCCGACCCTTGCCGAAACGGTGCATGAAGCTGCGATGGATGTCGAAAAGCGGGCTATCCATACCGCCTGATCTGACAACAAGCCCCACCGAACCAGCTTCAACCGCGTCGAGTGGCCCGCATGACCTCGCGTTTGCCACCGACGGGGCCTCGCAAACACTCGATTTCAAAACCGCTGGCGGTAAGCGCATCCTTCACACGGCGATTCACGCAATAAGTTACCAACTGACCCCCATCATGCAGGAGCGTCCACATCCTGCTCAGAAATTCTTCTGTCCACAGTTCTTGATTCACTGCCGGGGAAAACGGATCGAAATAGATAGCGTCAAAACCTGCAGGTAGGGGCAACCGAGCTTCACGAACGTCCTGATGATGAATTGTTACCGCAACATGAGCGTTGCATTCCCAACGATAGCTTCCTCGGTCCACACCAACTAACGATTTTTCATACCAATCGAAATAAGACTCGCAGACCGCCGGACTTTTTAACCCGCATTGCAGTTCCAAGGCTCGCAGAACGGTAGTGGGTAACAACTCCAACTCAAACGCGTGATAGTCTAATTTTGCATTTCCACTAATTGCTTCGTCAACGGTCAACAGCATCCCAAGCCCTGTTCCTAAACCGACTTCCAGCACGGCGGTGGTTTCCCCCTGTGCAAGCCTTTGCTTTACCCCGCTGTTGTTCAGGTAAACATGACGAGTCTCAGCCAATGCACCGGATGCACTGTGAAACGCAACACCACTCACAGGGTCAATTAGTGTCCTGCTGTGATCGTCCGTAATTTGAATTGCCTTCCGGACACCAGCAATTTCTAGGAGTTGACGCTTGGGACGCATGGAAATCACCGAACGCGATACAACATGCTCGCGAAAAAAAGCTTAAACTTAGGACGTCGAGCCTTATCATACTCTTTAGCCGACGTACACGAACTGGGTGGTTAGAACACCTGAGTTCTCCACGTCCGTTGACCGTTCGCGTACGATATCACACCACAGCGGAGCGAGATAACACCTGACGCCAACGAATTTTGGCGAACAGGCGGGCTCATGTGCGTGTTCCAAGTTTCCTGAACAGGAAGAGATTTTGACGCGCGGTTGATCGTGTATGCAGCAAATAACCCTACGCAGTCTACCGTGGGAATCCTTTGAACAGCGACGCAGCAATGCCATTACAAGATACCGGACCTTCAGCAACGCCAGCCTCCGACGCAACACGCGAGGCGCTGAGACAGATTGCTCAAGTTCGTGAGGCGCTCCGAAACGTCATCCGGGGAAAAACTGAAGTCATCGACTCCTTGTTGACAGCCCTACTCGCTGAGGGCTCAGTCCTCCTCGAAGATGTGCCGGGTGTCGGGAAAACAACACTGGCAAAATCACTCGCAAGTCTACTCGACCTCGAATTCCAGAGAGTTCAGTGCACCCCCGATCTCTTGCCCGCGGACATTCTTGGCAACTCCATTTTTCAACCTGCAACCGGTTCGTTCGAATTCCGGCCAGGACCCATTTTTTGCGATCTGCTGATCGCGGACGAAATCAACCGGGCTTCTCCCCGCACTCAAAGTGCATTGCTTGAGGCGATGGCAGAATCACAAGTCACCATTGACGCAAAACGACACGCCCTGCACCAACCGTTCTTGGTCATCGCGACTCAGAACCCGAGTGGATTCGAGGGGACCTACCCATTACCCGAGTCACAACTGGACCGATTTCTGTTCCGTCTTTCAATGGATTACCCTGATCCAGAGAGTGAGGTCGGCTTGCTGCTGGATCGAGCCATCGATGAGCCTGGCTTCGCACTCAAGCCGCTAATGGAAAAGGACAGTTTGATCAAATTGCAGAAGGTGGTCCGCCACGTTGAAGTCGATCAAAAGGTTGCAAGTTACATCGTAACGCTTGTGAATGCGACGCGGGGCGACACACGGGTACGAATCGGCTGTAGCCCGCGTGGTTCCAAAATGCTTCTTCGTGCAGCCCAAGCACGCGCCGTACTTCAGGGACGTCAGTATGTGCTTCCCGATGATGTGCAAGCACTCGCCGTTGACGTAATGTCCCATCGCATCTCACTGCGCCGCAGCGGTATCAGCTCAGACGATACCGCTCATGTGGTGCGTGACTTGGTCCAGACAACCGAGGTACCCGTGTGAACTCCAGCAGCAAGTCCATAGACTTTACGTCCGGCGTTCAGCAGGCCGGATTCATTGCACGACTCGCTCGTCGAGCGTACGCGGTTTTAATCGCTCCAGTACAAGCCTTCCTGGCGGTACGCCGAGCCATGACCCCCGCTTCCGTCAGTGTCCTGCTTTTTTCCATTGTCACTCTCAATATCATTTGGGGGTTTCCGTGGCTGGGACTCTTCTCTGCCTGTGTCGGAATGCTGATCGCTGGTTGCCTGATCCACTTCATTACGCTGCCTGTCTTGGACACCCAGTTCTCCCTACCCAACTCGGCGCCGCAAGGCCAGCCTTTTCAGGTCACCATCCAAGCACAAAACCGCGGCATTTTGCCTGCTCTGGATTTTGGGTTCGCCTTTGCACCACCGACCTTACCTCGCAGACGCTGGTTGTTCCGTCGCAGGAAGGCATCGCCAAGCTACTCCGTGCAACAGAGACCTCAGCACAATCTGTTCCTCAGTGCTGGCGACTCAGCAACGCACACTGCAGTGCTGACGTATCACCGACGGGGAATGCGAACACTTCCCGACACCGTGGTCAGTGGCAGTTTTCCATTTCACCTTTTTGCGTCGAGTATCGATTCACCGTCAAGCATAACCATGCCAATCACGCCGCCGCCACTCACAGGTGATGACGAACATGCGAAGGGGCTACTGAATAATCTCGGCGGTTGGTCACACAAACTGCTCTCGGGAGATCAACTCGACTACACGGGCAGTCGCGAATACGAAACTGGCATGTCGGTAAGGAGATGGGATTTTCCCTCGTGGGCCAGACTCGGCATCCCCATCGTCAGAGAGTTCCAATCGCCATCAGTACAGCACGTTTTCCTGATCATTGACACGGCTCTGGAAGAACAAACCAATGTGAATAACGAAGGCGTTTACCCTGCCTTTGAGCAGATGCTCTCGTTGGCAACCACCGCCATCCATGACCTTGCCAAGCAAACCGTCAAGCTCCAACTGTTTGTCACGGAAAAGCCCCGAGATCCCGATCCAACGTTCAATACTCTAACACCGCTGAACGATCCCGACAGCTCTGCAACATTTCTTTCCGACACTGACACGGAGTCAATGCTGATCAAATTAGCTGCCGCTGACCCAATCAAAGTCAAATCAGCTAACAAACAAATCAGCGCTGCACTGGACATCGCAGGGCGAGCCCCCACCCTCATACTCACGACACGAAGCCTGACTGAGTTAGCTACGAATGTACTCGATTCCTGCACGGTGATAAGAAGCGATCCACCACAGCATGCCAACCCGAAGCCCGGAACGCGAACGTTAGGCCGAAATACAACACCTCAGACCGAAGCAGTCTAAACAGATCGGTGAAATCTTTTTCGCCAAACAAAACAATCTGTAACGCGACCAACTGAAAGCGTTAGTAAGACAGTACAGACAGAAACACCTGAAACCTTCACCCGCACTCCAAAGACGACAATGGCTCCGTATGCCACCCGCACGATCGCGTTCCTGCTCATCGTTCAAGCGATGTTTGTAGGATCAACGTTTCGCTCGGCAGTCCCCATCGTGATGGCCGCATTGGCTGCGGTGCTACTTGCATCAGCCCGTGGTTGGCTCATGCGGCGGCGAGGCCCTGGCAAACGCAACATGTTTCAGTCAGCGTTCAATTGGCTTCTCTTCGGGTTGGCATTGAGTGCGACTCTTACCGCATGCGCGATCTGGCGATCAACTGCCGAAATCCCATTACAACAAGGCCGCGTCCAAACCGCATTGGACACATGCGCTCATGCGTGCCTTTTCTTTTCATTATTTATCTGGGTCGCCCGGCCCCTTCGTGGGCATTACTTGATGCTTCCACTGGGATTATTAATGATCACACTGTGCGTCTTTGCGGGAGGTGCCAGCACATCACAAGCTGCCCAAACCACAGTTGCGTTGGCAACATGCGCGGGTTTCTGCCTTGCTTCCCACTGTCTTCTTGGAGCCCCCGCAGAACCATCAGCCCCCCCCGCCAAGGTCAATCTGCCTACCGACAAGGCTCACTTGTCCCTGACCCCACTGATAGTCCTTTTGACGCTGTCTCTGCTCTTGATGGCAACAAGCGTCGTTGCCAACAGTACCCAAGCCGTGCTACCCATCATTCAGCAGAAGCTTCAGGAGCAACTGCAAGTTTCGATCAACATGTCCAGTGAAGATCAGATTCTTGGTGGCACACGCTATGTGCGAGGCAGCACTCTTGGGTCGGTTCGAAAAGTGATGATAAAGAATCCACAAGAGGTCGCTTTGACGGTCTACTCTGACCCGATTCCAGGCTACCTTAGAGGAAATGCCTTTGACACCTATCGTCGCCGGCAGTGGCAGACGATGCAGACTGATTTCATTCTTAGCACGAATGATCCCGAGATGCTCGATCGCGACATCGCACCCTCGAAAAAGTCCTCACGCAAATCGAAGGCAGATAATCAGTCCCTCAGGCTTAGTACGTTTCTTCTCGAGCAACCCGAAGGTCCAACCGTAGAGTTGGAGATTCATAATGACCCGATGAAGGGAACGGTCGTATTCCTTCCGCAGGCAACCAGTTGGGTGGAGGCTAAAAGCAACGAACTGACACTCAACCCACATGGCATTATTCGATTAGGTGTGGACATGTCGGAACCCTACGTTGCAGTTGCCAGCTCCCAATCAATACAGGAGTCAATGTCTGCGGAGCGGAAAAAGTTTTTACTCGACTTGCCACCAACTATGAATCAGTTCCTGCTTGACTACTCATCGCAGAGATGGGGGAGTCTGGAAACATTTGATGACAAAACCAAGGCCGTGAGTAAGTACTTTCGTAATAACTTCGAGTATTCCCTCGAACTGCCCGAACGTCGGCGAGGCTACGATCCCATTGTTAATTTCCTTGACACTCGCCACGCAGCCCATTGTGAATATTTCGCCACCGCGACAGTGCTCCTGCTTCGCAGCCTTGATGTGCCGGCACGGTACATCACCGGATATGTGGTAGATGAGTACAACTCGGATACCGAATCATGGGTCGCTCGCAACCTGGA
>CAXGRW010000224.1:0-7986 GCA_964012125.1 uncultured Rhodopirellula sp. | reverse complement strand
CTGTGTCACTTTCTTAAAAACGAAAAACCGGAAACGCTGCAAGCAGTTCTAACACAAGCAGCTCCTCACCTAATCTCAATTAGCACTGCAGGCGCCGACAAACAGGGAACCAACTGGGGTACACTGATTCAGACATTAGATCGAGGCACCTTCCAACAGGCAGAGCTCTTCGAAATCCTGAAATCACTCGATTACCAGGGAGACGTGGCATTGCAGTGCTATGGTGTCAAAGGTGACAAAAAGCAAAATCTTCGAACGTCCATGGCGGCATGGAAAGGAATCCTCTCCACGATCAATGCAGACTGAACCGTCGGAAAAGCGGTACGCAAGGTCACGGCACAAAAAAACCCAATGCTTCAATGCATTGGGTTCTTTGTTGGATGCTCACTACCACAAGCACTAGTGACTTGTGATTCGCAGACGTCGCAGACGCACCTGAACAGCCATCGGTGCTTCCAAACCTTCACGGTATACTTCCAAGTTCAGAACACCACCCGAGGTCTGAATCATCTCAGGCAAAATCGATTCATTATCAAGAGCATAGCCGTTTACACTCAAAATCATGTCGCCGGGTTGCAATCCAGCCATAGCAGCTGGTGAGTAAGGTGAAACTTCATGGACACCGAGAGCATGAAGATCTGGAATCAAGAAACTCTCAACTCCGAAGTACCAAGCCGTTCGAACATGCCCATGCACCGTGGGGCACCAAACAACTCGATAGTGACAAGGTCTCCAGCATGACCAGTATCCTGGGGCCGCACAAAGGTCCGTCCAGTGGCAGCCATGACGGTGCCAGTGCCATCCACACAGTAAGTCTGCCCACCAGTGACAGCCCGCTCCGATTCCAAAGCGAAGCCCCATTGTTTTCCTCGCACCCAAGACCATCTCCTGCCGCTTCATGTTCAGCACGGGCTTGTCCTTGGTTTTCAAAGTCAGCTTGTTCAACTCCTTGCCAATATCTTTGATATCCAATGGCTTTGGTTCCAGCTTACTGATTCTTCCAAGAATGTTGTTAAAATTCTGGTTGCTCTCAGTAATGCTGGGGGAAGGAGCTGGTGTGACCACGTTCGGCTTTCCTCCATTGCGATCCGGCAGAAACCGGCCCAAGTCAGGTGTAGGTATTCGCCCAACACGGCGATCTCCGTTATTTGGCAAAGTTATGATCGGCGTAGAAATCCGTGACGGAAAATCTCGCTGCGGGCCACCAATCCCGGGGATGGTGATTCGCACTCCACCATTGCCGCTATTACTATCTGGTCTTGATGGCGCTGTAATTCCATCACGAGGTAGCTGAAAAGGAGGTCTGTAACCAGAGCCTCCACCATAGAAATCAGGCAGAGACCTAGGCGGTGTTGAGAAACGAGGTGGTCCCCCATGACTGTTACTTTGGCCCGAACCACGACGGTTTCCAAGATTTACAACTCTAGGGTTCGAAATCCCCACCGAGTTGATGCCTGAAGAGTTGCCCCCGTTGCCTTTTCCCGCCGTACTTGAACTCGCAGTCGAGCTCGAGCGACTTGTCCGTGACCCAAAGGTGCTTGGCTTGGTTGAAACCGAACTCCGATTACCCTTGCTTGGTTTCGCAATGCTACGACGTGATGTGGAACTCGAAGGTGAGACGACCTTCGTCTTATCAGACATTAATTTCTGGGGTTTCGAAAACTTGAAAGTTTGAGCCTGCGTGGAAATACTGAATACGAGCAGACCTAGGAAGGCGAGACCCAACGCCAAGCCTTTTTGGATCCTGCCCCACGTTTGCTTTTGGGTTTTCTTTTCGTGTGTCATCTGCTTTCTCCGGTTTGGGTTCGTTTGATGTAATACTGGTCGTTAACGGGCCTGACCTCCCGACATCAAACGCCGCAAATCTCATGTTTCACATCCAGCGTTTGACTGACTCTTTTTAAAAGCACTGCCTATGCCGCCCGCTTGGTCGAGATAACTCCGATACCCATCGCAATATCCGCAAGCACTTAATATCAAACGACTTACAAAATCCGAAAACATATATTCGCAGCTTCGGAATCACGCAAACCCAAACGCCAAAGCGCCATCAAACTGAACACAACCCGTGAAACTGGAACGATGCCAAGGGTGCCTGCGGCCTCAACTTCGTTGGTGGCTCATGGAACGCAATGCATCGCAAGCATTTGGCCAAGAATCCCATCACAAACCAATAAAGTCCTGCCATACTCAGCGTTTCGAGCAGCGGCGCACGAACAAAACCAGCCGACCCCATAGCCGCAATGACGGAATACGAATTAATGGACTACGCCGAATACAATCGACGGGCATGGGACCAACAAGTCGAACAAGGCAACGAGTGGACAGTTCCTGTCTCGAAAGAAATCATTGCTGCTACCCGGGATGGCGACTGGCATGTGGTACTGACACCTCAAAAACCGGTTCCCAAGTCATGGTTCCCCAAAATGTCAGGGCTGAACCTACTTGGGCTTGCCTCCGGCGGTGGGCAACAAAGTCCCATTTTTGCTGCTGCAGGTGCCCGCGTTACAGTGCTTGATAACTCTCCCATGCAACTTGAACAGGACCAAATCGTTGCACGCAGAGAAGGCTTGTCGATCACCTCGATTCTTGGTGACATGCGTGACCTGTCACAATTCCCATCAGATTCCTTCGACCTAATCTTTAACCCTTGTTCGATGTCCTTCATTTCTGACACACGCTGTGTATTTGATGAGTGCTTTCGCGTGATGAAACCTGGTGGTCGATTGCTTTGTGGATTCACTAATCCCGCCAGATTCATTTTTGATGAGGACAAATTGACTCAAAACCAATTTGAGGTTCGGCACAAACTACCCTACAGAGACACCACTCACCTGACTGCTGCCGAACTGGAGAAACTGCGTAGCGAGAACGAGCCATTCATGTGTAGCCACTCACTCGAAGATCTTATCGCCGGCCAAATTAAAGCGGGATTCACCATCGCAGACATGTTTGAGGATGTGAGCGACAACGATCCCATCGCAGAATTTCTACCCGTTTACTTCGCAACGCTGGCCGAAAAAAACATTCGGAGATCGAAAGAAGACCATTGCGGATCCGAACAACAATAGTAGCATCATGGCCGAGGAGTGGAATGCCGCCATGACGATCAACTTGAAGGCTCCATGGCAAATATCCACGAGCATCGCTGGCTGCATGCTCGGCAAAAACATCCGCGATCGAATCGTAAACATTTCCTCCTCAGTGAGCGGGCGTGCCCAGCAGACACGCATTCACTATGCAACGTCCAAGGCAGGAGTCGAACACCTGGCACGCAACATGGCCACGGAACTGGTCAAGCAAAAAATCTGGGTAAATTGCCTTGCTCCGGGCTCGCTTTCGACCCCCATAGTAAAGGACATTTTTGACGGTCCTGAAGGCGAACACTGGCGTAAAACAATCCCCATGGGACGAGCTGCCGACCCACAGGACCTGGCAGGTGCGTTCCTTTTGCTCGCGTCCCGCGCCTCCAGCTTCACGACAGGAGGTGTGCTGCGAGTTGACGGCAGCTATTCTTATCGTGGTATCGAATGCGCCCTCTGATCATTTGTCACGTTGATTTCAGGTAGTGAATCCATCGTGAACCTGCATTAAAATCAGGCGTGGCCACAAGACCCAACTCCTCCGAAACAAGCGATTCACGTTTCGGGTGCAATTGCTCCAAACTCTCAATCTTTCGTTATTTCAGATCAATGATTTCTGTTGAACCCGCTCTGTTTTCGAACATCATCATCACTGTTCAACGCACCAATAGCCTGTCAGGCGGGTCAGTCAGTGGACTTCCCAATGGAGTCGTAATTGAAGGATTAAAAGGGGTTAGTTCGTTCGGTTCTGATATTTCCGAGGCACAAAAAGAATATGAGCTCGGACGCATTCGCTCCGCACTTGATCGGATCCGACAAATCGAAACCCAGTTCAACGGCATCGCCGGACGCTGGACCGCACAGGTGAATCAAGTTGTTTCGTCAGCGCGTCAAGGAAGACAGCAACTGTCCATTCAAAAGTTGAATGAAGTCAAGAATGCCCAAACGAAGATGCAGCAGTTGGTCGGCCCTGCCAGCAAATCTTTTCAGGACCTCGTCTGCGCCCTTGAACACGCGGTATCAAGCGAGGGAAGGGAAAGCACTCAGGATTCTGCCGAGTCCACCTCGACGGTCACAGACGCAACAACGACTACAAACTCCACTCCCGCATCAGAACCATCGGGTAGTAACCAAGACTCGTCGAACGAATCAAAAACAGAAGGAGTGCAAGATGCTCGCTGCACTGAAGAAGTGGTTGCCGCCCCAGATGCAGATCTGTTGGGCAGTTACATATCCAACTACCGCTTCGGCGACATGTTAGTCGTCAAAAAAGGCGAGGATAAAGTTTCGCGACTCGTACCACGGCTGGAAAAAAACAAGTTCTACTTTGCCTGCGGTTTTGAACCACCGCGTGTTTTCCGTGTCAGAGATATCCAACGTGGTAAGGTCATCCTGTACGACACCATCCTTGGTGAAGATGTGCTACTCGACTCATCGGAATTAAAAACCCAGATTCGACACGGAATCTGGAGTCTCCGCCCCAAGAATTCTTAGGTGTGCTCGCCCTGCCACGCCGCCAATGCCTGCTAACGTCAACGCTGCTTCCTGGAATTCAAGCATCCAGACAACCCCGACCTCAGTCACAATCCAAATCAACACTTCGACGTTTTGAAGTGGCAGCCGAACCTACCCTGGCATGCGTCTTGCAAACTTCAAGCATGCACAGGTTTTGCAGCAGTCATTCACACGTTTCCCGAACATCACACACAAGCAGTTTCATTCGCTGCAGTTACATGAAACGCAGGAAGCTACTTCCGCTTAGTTTCACAGCCAGTAATCTTCACAACTACTTGTCTTCGATCTCGCGTGCTTTCGCCAGCGCAGAGGCAACAATTCCTGCCGGGATCGAGATGATCCCGAGTCCGATCAGCAACACAACAAAAGTGAAACAACGGCCACCTAATGTGATTGGATAGACATCGCCGTAGCCAACCGTCGTCAACGTTGTAGTGGCCCACCAGAGGCTATGAAAGACTGATGCAAAATGCATCGGCTGCGCTTCATTTTCAAAAAAATAAATCCCTACGGCAGACAAGTAAAGCATGATGAACGAAACGGCACCAAACAGAATCAATTCTTCGCGGGCAATATTCAAGGCGATATGAAATCGTCGAACGGCCTTGCTGTAACGGACCAATTTCAGAAGCCGAAACAACCTCAGCAAACGGAACACACGAACGCTACGAAGATCAGCACCAGGTGCGATGTAAAATGGCAGAACGGCCAGCAGGTCGATGATTCCAAAAAAACTGGTCGCAAACTTCCAGCGATCCTCAGCGGCCCACAATCGCAGTAGATATTCGCCTGAAAAAACAACCACAGTGATGACTTCCAACCATCGCAGCCAACCTCTTGATTCCTCAGTCAGATGCGGAAGCGTCTCAATCGAAAACCCAAGCAGGGAAGCGATAATTAACAATTGAATTACGAGCGCAAAGCCACGCCCCACGGCAGTGGTTGGATCGTTGAGAATTAAGTTGAGCCGAGCTCGCGTGGTATTGGATTGTCTCATCATGGACGAAGAAATACCAACTACAAAGCGAAAGATCAATCCATCCAGTGGGATTATTTGATGCAACCGAACGCAGAACGGGTCATTACTTCTGCGATGTGACTCCCCACCCAACCACTACGATATTTCAATTAACCGGGGTCCGATAACGGCATCGAGACCCCCACGAAAAGGCAAACCATCTTCGCACAGCTTTAATTCGCTGGGCCAGAGCATCTTGAAACCGCAGCAGAAAACGAATAGGAGATGCGTGATCGTCGGCACTACTTATCACTGATCGAGCCGGAATCACCGATCGGGGTCGGGGGAGTCTTGAGCATGTGCCAGCTAGGATCTTTCCCACAGTAAAAGCGGGTTCGATTTCGTCCCTGATCGTTGTAACCCCACGCGAATGTGGCACTTGGGTTCGACATATTGATCTGGTTTTTCGTCATCAGCTGCATACGACTGTAATCCTGCTTGCCGTACTTTTGAGATCGAGCGGACAAGCCCGCATCTCACCGCGACTTAAAACGCTGCTGATAAGCCCTAAATTCTTCGCTGCTCCGACCCGATGGCTTCCTTTGTGTTGGCGAGTCAGCGTCTGCAGAATGCCTCCAGAGAAACGACGCTGCAAAGATTGCGAGTGTAGAGGTCAAAAAGATCGATTTCTTACACATAGGGTAATCCAAAGGAATGCCCCCCCGTGCAGACAAGTAATTTCGAGCGGCAGTCCAATCAGCCTCAAGCCCAAATGCAAATCACAACAAGATGTCCGCGGCAGGCGTCGTGTTGCTTCCTGAGGATCACGTCTGCACGAACGAGACACCTCATCAGTCCCTTGCTTCACTCCCAAAAGTCGACATTGAGCTTCACTACCGTTCCCAGCCCTTCATGTAATTTCACAAAAGTTTCACATTACGCGACCGATGACTATCAGCTTGTCACTTTTCTAGGCACAGGCACCTTTGCCTGACTATTAAATTTTCCGGGCGAGCCCCCGTGAATCAACATTCAACACCATCAACAGAGGAAAAGTCATGTTCAACACACTCGCCAAGACACTATCAATCTTATGCCTCAGCCCATTCCTGTGTTCATCTCTCAACGCCCGAGATATCTACGTCGATGCCCATGCGACGGGAGCAGCAGACGGAACCAACTGGGGCGACGCCTACACCAACATGGCAGCTGCGGTTGCTGATGCTAACGGTGTAATCATGGCTGACAATATTCACGTTGCTGCAGGGCACTATGTAAACTTTTTCCCCTACATCGTCACCGACCCATGTACCGTTCGCAGCAATGGCAGCGGGCCAGTGATTTTCGAGAACATTACCTTCGCTCACCCGGTTTTCGAAATCGATCAGACCGATATACATTTCTTTGATATTGAATTCCATTTATCGGCGACACATGTCTATGGTCACCGCAGTGGTGTCCGGTTTGATCGATGCGAATTCAACCAAGCTTCACTATCTTCCGTCGTAGGCGATCAATGCACCTTGATGCAGTTTGAAAATTGCAATTTTTCACACAATTGCTCTCCGGGTGCTGGCGGAGCAATCCTGTCAAACGACAGCCTGCTAGTAACCATCCATGACAGCGTATTTCGTAAAAACAGCAGCTTGAACAATGGAGGTGCAGTCCATTTGAGCAGCCCAACAATACCTCGAAGACTTGAGTGCCATAACACAAGATTCGTCAACAATCAGGCAGCACTCAATGGCGGTGGTCTCAGCCTGACCAATACCAATGCCACGTTGATCAACAATGTGCTGACTTTAAATCACGCCAGGCAAGAAGGTGCAATCGCCTTGAAAAGTATCGTGGGAGTCAGCACACTCAATCTGATCAACACAACGGTGTTTAGAAACCAGGCCCTGAATACGGGGGGCATCTGGCGTTCGAGTAACTTCTTTGGAAACACACGTTGCCATGTAGCAAATTCGATTGTCTACCGTAACGCTTCTGCTTCTACGCTGACCTTGCTTGCCCAACTCAATCAGCCCCCCAGCAACATCAGTCACTCGTGCGTCGCTGGATGGGGAAGCCTTTCCTGGCCCGGCGTCGCGATGATTTCGTCCGCCCCAGTGCTGCTTCCCGGTGGCCGCCCCGCCCCACTTTCGCCATGCATTGATACAGGCAACGCTGCTTTCTGTCCGGTGCCTTACGACATCACTGGCTCGCCCCGAGTCGTTGGCCCCAATATCGACATGGGAGCCTACGAAAGGTAATTCATCAACCGAACTACAGCCATGAGCCACACAAAAGGTCAGCCCGAATGGGCTGACTTTTTCCATTGAGGTATCCCTCTCCCCCCCTCTTTATTTGAGGAACAGCATCAGACTTTGCAAAAAATGATTCGCAGGCATTGTGAATCCGCAAGACAACGAACGTCTGGGCAAAAAA
>CAXGRW010000223.1:0-8001 GCA_964012125.1 uncultured Rhodopirellula sp. | reverse complement strand
CTCGAGGGCGTGCCCACTCCAGAACAGAGGCTGCATCCATTCTGAGACTGCCGTGGTGTGGCGCCATCAAAATGCCGCCGGCATTTGGGCGTGGCAGATTGACGAGCGTGGCGGTACCGGGAGGCTCAAGATCGCCGGGAAGTATCATGCTTCGGCCGCGCCAACAAAGGTGCAATACAAGGCTGTTGGCATTATCGCTGCCAGGTAAACGTTTGAAGGGTGGATGCAACACTTGGAATGTTTGCGAAAATCGGTCACCCAAACGCTCCGATTTTTCGGGTTCACCCCAACCGATGTTGTAGTGAACTTCCCGGACATCAATCTGGTGATGTTTGATCGACTCTTGGATCGGCAGCAATGCTGATTCCGGTTCGTTAAGCATTCCTGGTGGAGTTACCACACACTTCACGTGGAATCGTTTCACAAGTCCAGGCAGCGCATTGAAGTGATCAGAATCAGCATGAGAGAGAATGATTCCATCGAGGTGAGTGATGCCCAAGGACCAGAGTGCACCATCGATTCCGGCACTACTGTACGATTCATTTCCGAGACGACCACAGTCGTATATCCAGACTTCATTCGATGGCAGCCGCAAAATAACGCAGGTCCCGTGGCCGACATCCAGAAAAATTGCGTCCAAGGTGTCTTCAGGCGGTCTCCGCCCACCGATGGCCAATCCATAGGCCACGATCAGCCAGAGGCCAACCCAGATACATCGGGTACAGCGAAGCCATTTGCCATGACATGGAACGAACAAAGTTACTGTCAGTATGACGTAAAAGATGATAACCCAATAAACCGGTGGTGCAGGCAACCACGCGTGCCCGAATGGTACGTCCGCGGCCACCGACATTATCCACTGCATCCATTCGAGTGTTCGACTGCAAACCCAACCAGGGATGATCGCAAGCGAGTCATGGAACATACCCGTTACGATGACTAATACACCTGACCCCAAAGCCACCATCAGGCATGGTGCCAACAACAGATTCACGAGCACACTGATCGGTGAAACAACGTGAAATTGATGCCACACTAATGGCATGCAGATGCTGGTGACACAGGCACTGAACCACAACAGTTGGCTAAGTTGTTTGGCCAACTGTTCTGTAAATACCACTAAGCGATTCCTGCCTGTATCGATCAGTTCATCAAAAATTTTCTTTTGATTGTCAGTTGCAGCGCTCGCTGGCTCAATAGTGACTTTGTGCGCACATAAGACCAGTGTTGTTACTGCCAGAAACGAGAGTTGGACACCGACGTTCAATACATTGCCAGGATTGATCAGAATCAAAATCAATGCGGCTACTGACAAAGTGTTGATTGGTTGATTCATGCGTCGCAGCCAAACGGATACTAATAAGACTCCGACGAGAACTGCAGCGCGGATGACAGGTGGCCGGGCTCCGGTTAGAAATGTGTAAAATAGACAAAACAGAAGAATACAAATGATCTTCGTTCTCACAGGCAACCGTAACAGCATCGCAAGAAAATTTGCCAGAATGACCATGATTGCCAAGTGCATGCCACTGACAGACAAAAGATGGGCAGTGCCAGTTACCAGCAGTAAATCACTTGTTGCATGGTCGATGTAGTCACGTTGTCCCAGGACCATTGCTACTGCAAGCGGACTGGCCGATTCGGAAGTGTGTTGCAGTAATTCATCTCGTCCCATGGCAGCGAATTTGGCTAGCCATCGATGAATCACTTTCTGCTTACCTGTTGTTTCGGGCAAGGTGATGACTTGGCTAGGATCACCAACTTTGAACCGTGCCTGCAAATCACGATACCGGTAACCAGGCCGAAGGTCGCGTTGTCCGGGATTGCTAGGTCGACGGAACCGACACAGGTTGCCGTAGGCCTCGATTACGTCACCCGGTAATAGGTCCTGCAACCGGCCTTCGATGATGACCAGCACGCGACCATCAGAACGCTTGAACTCCTGACCCACTCTCAGTTTGGTGATTTGGACCTCTATTTGGGTTTGCCAAGGTGAGCGATGGTGTCCGGCAGCATCGTGTCCCGCTCGGCGATTACGGAGCGTCGGTGCGCGATCGACAATCCCGTTGATGATGGTGGGCTGCTCGGTCGCACACAAATATTGCAAGATGGTGCGGTTGTGATGCAGATTGCTTTGGCTGTTATGTAAGTAGCCACCAAATGGCACAAAGATCAGTACCGCGATTATCCGACGGATAGACGGGGTTGCTCGGATGAGCAGCACCAGACAGATCGAAACCGTAATCAACCAACCGTAAATAGTGACGTTTCGAATCGCGTTCGAATGAACCGGTGAGGCATAGGAGTCCAGCAGCACCCCGGCAATCGTAGCCACCGCGATCAACAACATGGGCCTTTGGTTGACCTTGGATCGCGGCGACCAAAGCGAGCAGGTGATTACCCACGAATAGAAATTTTGTGCCCCAAACAACGCGTTCATCTCTCCCCAACTCGGTTATCTTGTGGGGCATGCGGTGATGATCACCGCATCCAAGATTTCGAGCTTTTTATGACAAGGATCTTCCAAGTGAATTTACACCGTTTCCGTTGCTTGGTGTCACTTTCCGTAGTTTTCAACCTAACTTCTGGAGCTTTACTAGCTCAGGAGAATTCCAAAGATGCCAGCGCTAGCAAAATGAAGTATCCAGAAACGAAGGCGGTCGATGTTATCGATGATTATCACGGTAGGAAGGTGGCCGATCCGTATCGCTGGTTGGAAGACACCGAAAGTGAACAGACAGCGGATTGGATTGCGGCAGAAAATAAAATCACGCAACGGTATTTGCAATCAATTCCCGCGCGAAAAACAATGCAACAACGACTCAAAAAGCTTTGGAATTATGAGCGATTTGGGATGCCCAGCCATCGCGGCGAAACTTACTTTTACACTCACAACGATGGGCTGCAAAACCAAAGCGTGTATTACAAAGCCGCTTCTTTGGAGGCTCCACGGCAGGTTCTGTTGAACCCTAACACGTTGAGCGAGGATGGCACGGTTGCTTTAGCGGGTGCAGTAGCGAGCAAAGACGGGAAATTGCTTGCTTATGGATTGGCCGATGGCGGCAGTGATTGGCGGACTTGGAAGGTTCGTGATGTCGCGTCCGGGAAAGACCTCGAAGACCTGGTTCAGTGGGTCAAGTTCAGTAGCATCGCGTGGATGCCTGATGGGAGTGGTTTCTTTTACGGAAGATATTCAGAACCACAGGAAGGGCAAGAACTAACAGGGACCAACGAAAACCAGCGGATGTATTTTCACAGGATCGGCGATCCACAAAGCAAAGATCAGCTGATTTTAGAACGACCAGATCATCCAAAATGGGGCTTTTCGCCTGCTGTGACCGACGATGGACGATATCTGATCATTCAGAATTGGAAAGGCAGCGAACCAAAGTCACAGATCTTCATCAAGGATTTGCAGCAGTCGGATTCTGATGTGAAACCGTTGATCACTGGCTTTGATGCCGAATATGAGTGGATCGCCTCCGATGGGGACATGTTATTTTTCATGACTGATCATGAAGCACCTAAACGGCGGTTGATCGCGGTATCAGCGAAACAGTCCCAGCGGAGTGCGTGGCGAGAAATAATTCCCCAAACTGACGATGTTTTGGAGGGAGCGAATTTATTTGGGTCAGTGTTTTATGCCAGTTGGCTGAAAGATGCTCGTGGCAAGGTGACCCGACATGATATGGATGGTGTGCTGCTGAGTGAAATTGAATTACCCGGGGTTGGTACGGTCAGTGGATTTGGAGGCAAACGCGATGCGAAAGAAACCTTCTTTTCCTTCACTAACTATGTCACCCCCGCGTCGATCTACCGTGTGAGTTTGCCAGCCGGAAAAATCACTTTGTGGCGGCAGCCTGAAGTTGATTTTAATGTGGACGAGTTTGTGACTGAGCAACTGTTCTGCAAAAGCAAGGATGGTACGACGGTACCAATCATTGTGACTCGCCGAAAAGATTCAAAACTAGATGCGTCCAATCGCACTTTGTTGTATGGATATGGTGGATTCAATATTTCCATCACACCCTCGTTTTCGCCGGCCACTGTCGGCTGGGTTGAAAGTGGAGGTGTTTATGCTGTCGCCAATTTACGTGGTGGTGGCGAGTACGGTCGCCAATGGCACGAAGATGGAATGCGACTCAAGAAGCAGAATGTGTTCAATGATTGCATCGCTTCAGCCGAACACCTTGTCAAGCAAGGCTATACCCAGCCAAGTCGACTGGCATTGCAAGGTCGCAGTAATGGTGGATTGTTGGTGGGGGCGGTAATGACTCAACGACCCGATTTGTTTGGTGCGTGTCTGCCCGCTGTAGGGGTCATGGATATGTTACGATATCACAAATTTACTATCGGCTGGGCATGGGCCACTGAATACGGAAGCAGTGATGAAGAGGATCAGATCGACAACCTGCTGTCCTATTCACCACTACATAATTTGAAAGGTGGCACGTGTTATCCGGCCACGTTAGTAACCACAGCCGAACGGGATGATCGAGTCGTTCCAGGCCACAGTTTTAAATTTGCTGCTGCATTGCAGGCAGCGCAAGGGTGTGATCGACCCACCTTGATCAGAATCGAAACCCGAGCTGGTCACGGAGCGGGGACACCCATCAGCAAACGAATTGATGAGTATGCAGACTTGTGGGCTTTTCTGATAGCGAATTTGAACTAGTTATCGGCTGCGGCGATCGTGCCACAGCTTGACGGCTGTTCAAGAGTCTCCATGCTGAGAGCGAAACAGCTGTTTTGCTCACAGCAAAGCAAACGCCGACGATCATTCGCTTGTTTCGTCGATTTTAAATACGGGAAACAGCTCCGGCTTGGTTCCCTGTATCTTATTATTTATTTTTTGCCACTCTCGGTTGAGCCTTCCATAATATGCTGCTGCAAGAACCTGCTCAGTCGCCTTACGATTTGCGATTCAATCTGTTTGATATTCCGATTCGCGTGTCGTGGACGTTCTGGATCGCTGCTTTCGTTTTTGGATACAGTCTGTCGCAAAAGCTGGATGTTAGTCTGGGTGCTAACAGCATCGGATTGCTGCAAACCTTGCTGGTCTGGTCAGCTTGTTTATTCGTGTCCATCGTCATCCATGAGTTGGGTCACTCGCTCGCATTTCGTCGTTATGGAATCGAATCGTCGATTGTTCTTTATCACTTCGGTGGAATGGCGATTCCAGGAAGGTCGCGGACAACAGACCACTCGTTTGGTGGGCTGACTCCCCAACAAAACATCTGGATTTCTCTTGCGGGGCCGTTAGCACAGCTTGGATCTGGCGTGTTGGTTGTGATTGCCGTGAAATTGGCCGGCTATCAGCTGTTAGTGTTCGATATGATGCCTTGGTTTCTCGACGTCGTCCCATCTTTCGTCGAAGGCAACCCAATCGACAGCCCAGGACTGTTTGTGCTTGTCACTTTGTACATCTTCCCAAGTATTTTATGGGCTTTGTTGAACCTGTTACCGGTGATGCCTTTGGATGGTGGTCAAGTGATGAGATCAGTTGTGCAATTGAGCGGCGGTAACATCATTCAAGCACTTTGGGTCAGTGTGATTGTTGCAGGCGTGGTTGGTTTTTATGGCTTCACAAAAGGTCAAACGTATTTCGGGATACTTTTTTTGATGCTTGGTTGGACAAATTTTCAAGCGATTCAACAAAGCAATCGAATGGGTTATTGAATTGTGTTTGAAATGCGCGTTGTTCGCTTTTCTGTCGTTACTTACGTCTGTTTTGCTCGTTCGTGTGCGCAGCAAAGCGCACAATTAAATGGAAAGAGAGCTTTCACGTAACAATTTTTTTTTGGCACGCAACCACTTTTTTTAAAAAAACATGTTGCGGAATTTGTAGAAGCGCGTAAAGTTACGCCCAGTTTTAAACGGTTGGAAGGATGAGCCGGAACGATGTTGGACATCAAGGCTCAGAGATTCAACCACACATGACGGTTGGTGAGCCGTGGCCGGTGACTTCTAAAGCTTTGCTTTAAAAGTCTCGAGGACTCGCCAACGTTTCCTTTCTCAGCGGAGGAAGAACGTGGCCAAGAAGAAAGCAAAGAAGAAAGCAGCTACTAAGAAGAAGGCTACTAAGAAGAAGGCTGCAAAGCGTTCGACTAAGAAAAAAGCCGCCAAGAAGAAAGTTGCAAAGAAGAAGGCAACTAAGAAAAAAGCTGCTAAAAAAGCAACTAAGAAGAAAGCTACTAAGAAAAAAGCTACTAAGAAAAAGGCGACTAAGAAGAAAGCCGCCAAGAAAAAAGCAACCAAGAAGAAGGCTACTAAAAAGCGTTCTACAAAGAAAAAAGCCGCTAAAAAGCGTCGCTAGGTTGCATTACAGTTCAGTTTCGACTGAACCGTTACAAACAAAAAAAGCTGTGTCAGAGCTCTGCTCCGATGCGGCTTTTTTCATGCGCCTAGCCAAAAATCTGCTTATCCCAAGCCAATTTAATTCGTAGCCAGATTCCCATCCCATCGCCGATAACGCTGCCACTTGGGATCGAACGGTAGGCTAATTCGAAACAATTGGCGAGAATCAGAAGTGAGCCGACGAGGGTGATACGTCAGAACCCAGCGATAGATAAGATTGCAAGAGAGGCGGAACGACAACGCACTTGAGTTTTTAGAGCATTAATAGCTAGCAATCCATGCAGTGCCAGAAGCCTTGCCAAAGCGAATCGCAATGTGAATCACTCAATCACAATGATTCACTGGGGCGTTCGTGATCGAAACACTGCATGTCTCAGCTAGGCGTTCATTGCATGATCGACTCCTTGGTCTACCGTTTGCTAGCAATTAGATGATGTTCTCATGGTAGGGATGGGCAATCGCCCACCGAAGTTAAACATACAGAGAGTCAGACGCGTGATGGAAACATGATCTTTGGCTGATCAGAGGGTAGGTAAACTCACTTTGGTGGGCTGATTGGCAGCCCGCATGGCTAGTTCACGTACCACTGCTTTGCAAATTGCATCAAAGGGTGCTCGCGATGCATCATTCGACTGAATCACCTCTGCCAGTTTGCCCTCATCGCCAGCGGTTCGAAGTGTGATATCGATCGGTAGTCCGCCGAGGAAAGGAACGTTGAGTTCTTCTGCTTTCTGTCGAGCTCCACCTTTGCCAAAAATATCATACGTCTTCCCGCAGTCAGGGCATTGAAAGCCGCTCATGTTTTCTACCATTCCGAGGATTGGAATTTCAACTTTACGAAACATGCTGACGGCCTTGATTGCATCAAGCAGAGCGACTTCCTGTGGCGTGCACACGATGACGGCACCTGCCAGCGGAAGTGCTTGTGACAGGGTCAGTGCCACGTCACCGGTGCCTGGTGGCATATCAATGATCAGGTAGTCGAGATCACCCCAATCGGTATCACCGAGAAATTGGTTGATGGATCCATGCAGCATTGGACCTCTCCAGATGACGGCTTGATCGGGTTCGACAAGGAATCCCATCGACATCACGGGAAGATCGCCATCGAGTTTGATTGGATCAATTCGTTTTTGTGCTGTAATCGCAGGGCGACCACTCAACCCGAGCAATTGTGGGATACTTGGGCCATAAACATCGGCATCCATTAGGCCCACTTTGGCCCCGTATCGCCGCAGAGTGAGTGCCAGGGAGGCTGCGACTGTACTTTTTCCGACGCCTCCTTTGCCGCTGCCCACTGCGATGACGCTTTTCGCTTTCAACGCGATTTGACCGACCCGAGCGGGTGGTCGCGGATGGTCAACGTAGGTGATCGTGACCTTGCTTCCCGGTGCTGCTGCGACGATTTTCGATTCCAAAGCGTCAGATAGTTCATCAGCCATCGGTGCACTGTGGCTTGTCAATCCTATCGTGAGGGCTGCGCTGTCTTGATCGACAACGATCTCTTTGATTTGACCCATGGAATCCAACCCTCGCCCTGTTTCCGGGTCGGGGTGATCGGAAATAGCCTTCCGGACGGTTTCGGGGGATAAGTTGCTCATGTTGGGTCTCGTAACGCTATTGGAGGACTTCGATTTTTGGGTT